>JBGTIA010000296.1:0-17150 GCA_041745835.1 Ilumatobacteraceae bacterium
GCTGGCCGACGGGTTGA
The DNA here is from genome assembly GCA_041745835.1 of Ilumatobacteraceae bacterium. Classification (GTDB taxonomy): domain Bacteria; phylum Actinomycetota; class Acidimicrobiia; order Acidimicrobiales; family Ilumatobacteraceae; genus Sva-07. The sequence continues at coordinate 18 of JBGTIA010000296.1, forward strand.
CGCTGCTGCGATGGCTGCTCGACCGCCAAGTCGTCGACGGCCACCTGTCGCTCGTCCCCGTCGGCGGCGCAGGACCGGACGACGTCCCGCCTGCGTTCGACCAGCAACCGATCGAAGTTGCCGCGCTCGCGGACGCGTGCGCTCGGGCGGAGTCGGTGACACGCGATCCCGAATGGCGGCGTGGCGTCGACCTTTCGATCGACTGGTTCGCCGGCGCGAACGATCGCTCGGTCCCGATGTCGGACCCCGTCACCGGAGGCGGCTACGACGGCCTCACTCCCCTGGGCCCGAATCTCAACCAGGGCGCCGAATCGACACTCGCGCTGATCACGACGTTGCAGCACCGCCGACCCGAGTAAACCTCCACGTTTGCGTGAGGATTTGAGTGGACCGTCCCACGCGAAACCCAGCGCAAACGGAGTGCTCGCGCCGGTGTCTCCGGCGTCCTGGTGTATCAAGCAGTCAAGCGTGCAAGCAGTTCCGCAACCGGAAACGTCGCCACTGAGGCGCCCACATCGGCGAAGCCGTACGGCAGGATCAGGTGGTCGCCGTGGATCATGCTGCCGCACGAGTAGACGACGTTCGGCACGTACCCCTCGCGCTCGTCAGGCTCTGGGCTGAGCAGCGGCTCGGAGAGGTGACCCAGCACGCGGGTCGGGTCGTCCAGGTCGAGCAGCAGGGCGCCCAGGGTGTACCGGCGCATCGGTCCGACACCATGCGTGATCACGAGCCACCCGGCTTCGGTCTCGAGCGGTGAGCCGCAGTTCCCGAGCTGTATCAGCTCCCAGGGATGCTCAGGTTCCTGGACCAGGTCGGCGTGGGTCCACACCCGTATGTCGTGCGAGGTCATGAGAAAGTTGTTGACGTTGTCCTGTCGGCCCAGCGCCACGAATCGTCCGGCGATGCGACGCGGGAAGATGGCAATGCCCTTGTTGTGGGCCGCCGGACCGCTCAGGGTCCCCACCCGGAATTCGGTGAAGTCGTGGGTCTCGATCAGCTGCGGAAGGATCTGATGGCCATCGAATGCCGTGTACGTGGCGTAGTACGTGACCGCTCCGTCGTCGTCCACGAACCGGACGAAGCGCGCATCCTCCATGCCTCGGCTCTCGGTGGGCCCGCTCGGGAACATCACCCGCTCGGAGATCTCGGTGGAACTCGGGAACGCCAGGCGATAGTTGGACGACGCCAACCACTGCAACAACCTCGTCGTCTCGCCCGAGATCGATCGCGCGACGCCCTCACGGTCGAGGGAATCGATCGCCGCCACGAGGTCTGCCATGGTGAAGCGATCGCCCAGTTGGGCCAGCACGCGCTCCTCGACGTCGTTGATCATGCGGAGGTCACGGAGTTTGCCCGCGAACAGTTTTTTGTCGAGCTCGTGCGGTCGTTGCTCGCCGGTCGTGGCGAACTCGCTCGGAGCGTCCAGGCGGACCGTGGCGTCGGCGCTCACGACGCCGGAACGGAATTCGATCGACGAGATGTGACCCTCGCCGATGGCCCGCAAGCTCAGCACGACGCGGACCTCGCCCGGCTCGAGCCCGGACTGGTCGGGAGCGGCGACGATCGAGGGGTTGCCCAGCGCCGCCGCCTCGATCGAATACTCGTGCGTGAAGTAAGCGCCGATCAGACAGCGGCGAGCGTTCGTGAGCGCGCTCGGGGCGGTGTGACCGAAGCGGTCGAGGTGTGGTTCGACCACACCGAAGTGGCGTGCGAACACGTCGTCGAGGTCGCGGTGGCGGCCGGCGAACAGCGTGCGAACGCCTTCGAGTGTCTCGTCGACGTCCTCGTCCGACATGTCGAGGATGCGGCCCAGCAGGGTCTCCATGCGGCTCGAGCCGTCGGCGTAGACCTCCTCGCGTGGCACGAACGGCTTGGCGATCACGCGCTGCGGATCGGGGGTGAGACGAACCGAGGGGCTACGAGTCATCCGGAGCAATTCCATAGCGATCTCCGGTCCTCGTCGTGAACGCTGCGTCGGAATGACACCAGCGGGTCCAGGGTATCCCGGCCGTCTCACAGCCGGGGGGACAGACCGCCGGAACCCATCAGCCGCACCCGAGTGATGAGCCAACCGCCCCGATCCCGGCTTTTCGCTCATCGCTCCGGTGGAACTCGCGCAAGTGATGAGCGAACCGCCCGCATCCCGACACTTCGCTCATCGCTTGTGGGGTAGTCGGCCTCCCCGTGCCCCGGGCGTGTGGACCGCTGCCGGTCAGCCGACGGCGAGCAGATCGACCACGAAGACCAACGTCTCGTTCGGTGCGATCACGCCGCCGGCGCCGGCGGCTCCGTAACCCATGTGAGGCGGGATCGTGAGGCGGCGGCGACCGCCGACCTTCATGCCCTGCACGCCGTCGTCCCAGCCCTGGATCACCTGGCGTCGACCGAGACCGAACGTGAAGGGCTCCATTCGGTCCCACGAGGCGTCGAACTGCTCGCCGGTCGACCACGACACGCCGACGTAGTGGACGGAGACGTCCTGACCGGCGACCGCTTCGTCGCCGTCGCCGACCGTTTCATCCTCGATCAACAGATTCGACGGAGGCGTTCCTTCGGGGATGGTGACGTCGGGCTTGCGCATGGGCGCCGAGGCTACCGCTGGACGACCACCGTGGTCACCCCGGCGTCTGCGGCGTGGCGTCGCGTGTCGTCTGCTCGGGAACGGCTCGACGTGCAACGGCTGGCAGAATGCCGACATGCCCGGTGCCTTTCTCCACCCGTTCGCGAAGCCGACCCGGGAGCAGTTCATCACGATCGCACGCGGCGAGGGATCGCTGCTGTGGGACGCCGACGGCAACGAACTCGTCGATGCGATGTCCAGCCTCTGGTACTGCCAGGTCGGTCACGGCCGCCGGGAGATCGCCGACGCGGTTGCCGCGCAGATCTCGACGATCGAGGCGTACTCGTGCTTCGACCCGTTCACGAACGCGCCCGCCGACGCGTTGGCTGAACGGATCGCCGCCCTGACGCCCATGTCCGATGCGCGGGTGTTCTTCGCCGGGTCGGGTTCCGAAGCGGTCGACTCGGCGATGAAGCTCGCCCGGCTCGCCCATGTCCAATTGGGTCACCCGGAGCGGCAGCTCATCATCTCGCGGGTCAGAGGCTACCACGGCACCAACTACGGCGGCACGAGCGCGCAAGGAATCGCGCTCAACCGCGTCGGCTACGGCGAACTGCTCGCCGACGTCGTGCAGGTGCCGAGCGACGACATCGAGGCGCTGTCGGTGCTGATGGCCGAGCACGCCGACCGGCTGGCCGCAGTGATCACCGAACCCGTGCAGGGCGCAGCAGGCGTCTTCCCGCCGATCGACGGATATCTGGCCGAAACCCGGCGGCTGTGCGATCAACACGGCGCGTTGCTCATCTTCGACGAGGTGATCACCGGATTCGGGCGGATGGGCACGTGGTTCGCTGCCGAGCACTACGGCGTCACGCCCGATCTCACCACGTTCGCGAAGGGCGTGACGTCCGGATACCAGCCGCTGGGTGGCGTGATCGTCGGCCGGGCCGTCAGTGACGCACTCGAGGCGGATCCGGACTTCATCCTGCGCCACGGCTACACGTACTCGGGCCATCCCGCCGCATGCACGGCGGCGCTCGCCAACCTCGACATCATCGAACGCGAGGGCCTCCTGGACGCCGTCGTGAAGATGGGCGGTCGCCTCGAGTCGGGTCTGCGGTCGCTGGAAGCCGATGGCGCCTTCGACCACCTGCGCGGCGAAGTCGCCATCTTCGGCGCAGCGATGCGCCCCGACCAGAACGCCATGGCCGTGCGCGACCGCATGCTGGAGGCCGGCGTGGTCACCCGAGCGATCGGTACCGAGACCGTCACGTTCTGTCCGCCCTTCGTCACCACCGACGCGCAGGTCGACCGCATCGTCGACGCCTTGGCCGTGGCCCTTCGGTGATCACGGTGTGTCCATGACCAGCCGGTGATCGTCACCTGAGCAGGCGGATCAGGCTGCTCGTGTCCCAGCGGTCGCCGCCTCGTGCAACGACCTCCTTGTAGAACTGGTCGACGACGGCGGTCACCGGGAGTCGTGCCCCGTTGCGGTCGGCTTCGTCGAGCACGATGCCGAGGTCCTTGCGCATCCACTCGACCGCGAAGCCGAAGTCGAACTCGTCGGCGGCCATCGTGCGCGCACGGTTGTCCATCTGCCAGCTCTGCGCAGCGCCCTTGCCGATGACGTCGACGACCTGGTCGACGTCGAGCCCGGCGATCCTGGCGAAGTTCAACCCTTCGGCGAGCCCTTGCAGCAGACCGGCGATGCAGATCTGGTTGACCATCTTCGTCAGCTGGCCGGCACCCGCCGGTCCCAGTCGCACACACGACTTCGCGTACGTGTCCATGGCCTGCTTCGCACGCTCGAAGACCTCCTCGTCGTCGCAGCCGCACATCACGGTGAGTTGGCCGTTCTCGGCGCCCGCCTGACCGCCCGATACGGGCGCGTCGACGAATCCGACGCCGCGCTCGGCGCATGCGGCCGACAGATCGCGGGCCACGCCAGCAGACGCGGTGGTGTGATCGATCAGGATCGACCCGGACTCCATCGCTTCCAGAGCACCGTTCGGGCCGAGCACGACCTCGCGGACGTCGTCGTCGTTGCCGACACACAACGCCACGATGTCCGCTCCGGTGGCGGCTTCATTGGGTGTCGGTGCTGCCTGATTGCCATTGAGGGCGACCCACGCGAGCGACTTGGCGGCCGTGCGGTTGTACACCACGACCTGGTGGCCCGCCCGTGCGAGATGGCGTGCCATCGGCGCACCCATCACGCCGAGTCCGAGGAATGCGACGTTGCTCATGGTCGCCGAGTCTGGCACGGCCGCGTGCGACACTCGTCCACATGTCGTCGGTGCACGCCGATCCGGTCATGTCGACGCCGTCTTCCTGGACGGTACTCACGTGGAACCTACATGGGTCGGCCCGGCCCGCCATCGACGCGGTCGCCGCGGCGATCCGAGCCGAGTCGCCGGACGTGGCAGTCCTGCAGGAGATCCGCAGGCGCCAGGCTGCCTCTCTGGCTGCATCGCTGCAGATGCGGTATTCCTGGTCGCTCAAGCATTCGCCGTACACGAGACTCATGTGGTGGCGAGCGGAGGGCTTGGCGATCATGACGCCGCATCTGCTCGACGCCGTCGGGCATACCGAGGTGTCCGACGAGCAACCGGTACGGAGTTGGCGCCGCCGCATCGTCCAGTGGGGTCTGGTGGGACGCGCCGACCGTTCGATGCTGATGATCTACAACCTGCATCTCTCGCCACACGATGACGCCGACTCACGACGTGACGAAGCCGCCAGGGTGAACGCCTTGGTCGCAACCATCGGCGACGACCCACCGGCCGTCGTCGCCGGCGACTTCAACGACGCCGACGACCCGACGGTCATCGACCTCCTGCCCGGCATCGAGCACGTGGTGCCACCGGTGAGCAATCCCGCCGACGCGCCGACACAGCGGCTCGACCACGTGCTGCTGCCTGCGTACGCACATGACGTCAGCGTGTCGGTTCCTGCGGGGGGTGCGCAGTGGGCTGCGATGTCCGATCACCTCCCGGTGACGGTCCGCTTCACGTTGCCCGATCGAACGTCAGGGATTACATCGCGGGTCTGACCCGTGATGTAATCGCTACTTCTTCTTCTTGGCCTCGGCGGGGGGCGCCTTGAGGACGCCCTTGGCGAGCGCGTCGTCGAGGTAGGCCTCGGCGTCCTCGGCCGACACCTTCAGCGCCGGCGAGATCTCCGAGATCAGATTCACCCGGGCACGTTCGTACATCGTGCGCTCAGCGGCCGAAAGCGATGCATCACGGTTGCGGGCTGCGAGGTTCCGGACCACTTCGGCGACCTGGTAGACGTCACCGCTCTTCAGCTTCTCCTGGTGGTTCTTGAACCGGCGGCTCCAGTTGGAGGGCACGCGGGGATCGGGTTTGGCCAGCACGGCCACCAGGTCCTCGAGTTCGTCGGCCGACACCGGGGGGCGGACGCCGACGTCGTCGGTGCTCGAGATCGGCACCTTGAGGGTCATCTCGTTGATGACCGTCTTCAGGATCAGGTAATCCTGCTTCTCACCGAAGAACTCCATCTTCTTGGTCCCTTGCACCACGCATGCGCCGTGCTGGGGATAGATGACGGTTTCGCCCTTCTTGAACTTCACGCAGAACCTCGCCTGGTCGGGGGTGGGGGCTGCGTCGGACTCGAGCCGCGCAGCGACCCTTCAGGCTACAGCGCCCCCGGCACGATTCGAACGTGCGACCTTGTCATTAGAAGGGACCTGCTCTATCCACTGAGCTACAGGGGCTTGCGCGCAACGCTAGCGGGCGGCCAGTTCGGTCCGGAGGAGGCCGAGGGCGGTGATCACCGAGAACTGGCGCATCTGCTCACGCTGGCCGGGGACTCGGGCGTGACGCACCTCGTCGAATCCCGGCCCGGCGAGCCCGATGTAGAGCGTGCCGACGGGTTGACCGTCCTGCTCGGCGGGTCCGGCGACACCGGTGAGCGAGATCCCGATGTCGGCGTCGAGACGCTCGCGCACGCGGTGCGCCATCTGGCGTGCGGCAGCCTCGCTCACCACTGGCCCGTCCGCGACCCCCAGCAGTGTCTGCTTGACGTCCGTGGCGTAGCTCACGATGGCCCCACGGAACACGTCGCTGGCGCCCGGAATCCCGGTGAGGCGGGCTCCGACGAGGCCACCGGTGACCGACTCCGCGGTGGCCAACGTCAGGCCCCGCTGGCGGCACAGGTCGAGCACGACCGACTCCATCGTGTCGTCGTTCGTCCCGAAGACCAGATCACCCAGCTCGGCACGGACCACGTGCTCCCAGTGATCGAGCTGTGCGTCACACTCGGCTGCGGTCGGGTACTTCGCGGTGAGGCGCACCTTGAGTCCCTCCCATCCGCTCGCCAGGAACGCCAACGTCGGCGTGTCCGGGCCTTCGAGCTGCTCGATCACGTCGTCGAGCCGTTCGTTGAGCCCGCTCTCGCTCTCACCCCACGTGCGCAGCACGCGGCTGCGGATCACCGAGTCCTCACCGCTGCGGCGCCGCAGGTCGGGCAGGACGGCTCGCTGCATCATCTCGTACATCTCGTGGGGTACGCCGGGCACGGCGTAGACGACCTTGTCGACGCCCCCGACGACCACCGGACAGATCAGACCGGGTGCGGTGCCGCGCGTCTGGGGGATGATCGTCGCACCGACCGGGACGAGCGCCTGACGCAGGTTGTTCTCCGACATCCGGCGGCCGCGCGAAGCGAACAGTTCACGGATCACGTCGGCCACGGCATCGTCGTGCTCGAGTTCGACCCCCATCACCGCAGCGATCGCATCGCGGGTGAGATCGTCGTGCGTCGGGCCCAGTCCGCCGCACATGATCACTGCGTCGGCGGTCTCGAGCAGACGTCGAAGCTGCAACTCGATCCGGCCGACGTTGTCGCCGACCTTGACCTGCACGAGCGAGTCGATCCCGTTCGCTGCCAGCTCGCCACCGATCCACGCCGAGTTCGAGTCGATGATCTGGCCGAGCAGCAACTCGGTGCCGACCGCGAGGACATCGCAGCGCTGCGCCATTCGGTCCTCCCGCTCAACCGATCTGGTCGACCGTGAGCGGTGCGGGCGCGCCCGCGATCATCTGACGGGCACGCCACAGGTACTGTGCGCCGCTCACCACCGCCAGCACGACGGCGAGCCACAGCAGCGCGTTCCAGAGCCACGTCGCATCGAGCGCTGTCAGCGGGAACAACGCGAACGCAACGGCGAACTGCTGAGCAACCGTCTTGTACTTGGCCAGCTTTGTGGCCGGCACGCTGATGCCCTTGCCTCCCAGCAACACCCGGTACACGCTGATCGCGAACTCCCGGGCGGCGATGATGATCACGGGCAGCACCCAGAACACGCCGGTGCTCACCAGCGTGAACATCGCGCCGAGCACGAGGACCTTGTCGGCGAGTGGATCGAGGAAGGCACCCGCCGACGTCGTGCCGTGACGACGGGCGATGTAGCCGTCGATGCCGTCGCTCGCGCACAGCACGAACCACAGCCCGACGGCGATCCACGACCCCTCGCCGTCGCGTGGGATCGCCCAGAACATCAGTGGCGACAGCAGCAGCCGCCCGACGGTGATCGCGTTCGCCCAGGTCGCGAGCTTGTCGGGCGGCACCGTCATCCGGCGGCCTCGAGTGTGTCGGCGCTGACGCCGTCGGCGACGAGATCGGGGCCGAGCGCGTCGACGACCTCGACCGAGACGAGCTCGCCGGGGACCAGCGCGAGGTCGACGTGCACGATCCCGTCGATCTCCGGCGCCTCACGATGGCTGCGGGCCACACCGGGCGTGTCGACCAACACCTCGATGGTCGAGCCGATCAACGCATCGCGCCGGGTTGCGGTGATGTCGTCCTGCAGCTCGCGCAATTCCGCCAGCCGTTCCCCCATCAGCCCCGGGTCGACGCCGCCGTCGAGGTCGGCCGCGTACGTGCCGTCCTCCCGGCTGTAGGAGAAGAAGCCGCACCAGTCGAGCTGCGCCTCCTCGACGAAGTGGAGGAGCTGGTCGTGGTCCGCTTCGGTCTCGCCCGGATACCCGACGATGAAGTTGCTGCGGAACGCTGCGTCGGGCTCGCGTTCGCGGATGTCGGCGATCCGATCGAGGAACCGCTGCCCGTCGCCCCACCGGCGCATCCGGCGCAACAGCGGCTTGCTGACGTGCTGCAGCGACAGGTCGAAGTAGGGCACGCCGGAGTCGCAGATCGCGTCGATCAGGTCGTCGCTGAGGTCGCTCGGGTACAGGTACAGCAACCGGACCCGGTCGACCTCGTCCGCGACGGCCCTGACGAGCGGCACGATCGATCCGGCACCCAACTCCCCCGGACGGTCCTTGCCGTACGACGCCAGGTCCTGCGCAACGAGCACGATCTCGCGAGCTTCGAGCTGGTCGACCTCGGTGAGGATCGCCGCGATGTCGCGGCTGCGTTGCGGACCGCGGAAGCTGGGGATCGCACAGAACCCGCACGAGCGATCGCAACCCTCGGCGATCTTCACGTAGGCCCACGGCACCGCCGACTTCGGACGCGGCAGGTTGAGCAGGTCGAACTCGGGTAGCGGCGTGCTCGACACCGGAATCAACTTGCGCCCGGACCCCGAGCCGTGAGGCACCTCGGTGCCATCGCGCTCCGCAGGAGTGACGTTGAACGCCTGGCCGAACCCGGCGACCTGGTCGACCTCGGGAAGCTCGGCGGCGAGCTCGGCGCCGTACCGTTCGGCCATGCAACCGGTGACAACGAGTCGCGAGCCCTCGGCACGCTGCTCGTCGAGCGCCAGGATCGTGCCGATCGATTCGCGTCGCGCCTCGTCGATGAACGCACAGGTGTTCACCACCACGAGGTCGGCGAGGGCAGCGTCATCGGTGGGCTCCATGCCGTCCGCGAGGAGCGCGCCGACCAGCTTGTCGGAGTCGACGTCGTTCTTCGGGCAGCCGAGCGTCTCGATGTAGAAGCGCTGGGACACGGGGATCCACGCTAGCTGGCCGCTTCCCGATGCGAACCGCTCCTCGAGATCACTGATGCGCAAGGCGCAGCCCCGGACGGGGCCACGGGAACGAAACAAGGCGCCCGGTGCTCGAACACGTCACGTATGCCGTGCGCAGGTCCTCACCACCGAAGCAGATGTTGGTGGTCAGGAGATCGCCGGTCGCATAGTGCTCGATCTGCGAGCCGTCCGGCGAGATCGCCGTGATCCCACCGTTGAAGATCGTGGCGACGCACACCCATCCCTCACCGTCGACCGCCAGCGAGTCGAGGAACTGGTAGCCGGGCAGGCCGTACAGCAGGCCGGGCTCCAGCAGATTGCCCGGCTCCAGTTCGCCCGGCGAGGTGATCGACCGCTGGAACACTCGGCCGGTGTGGGTCTCGGCCCAGTACAGGATGTCGGTGTCGGGCGAGAGGCCGATGCCGTTCGGCGAGTCGGTCGGGAACACGGCCTCCGTCAGGCCGGTGCCGTCGGCGTGGGCGTAGTAGATGCCCGTGAGGTCAGCGGTGCGACCGCTGGCATCACGAATCCCGTGGTCGGTGAACCAGAACCCGCCGTGGCCGTCCATCACCAGGTCGTTCGGGCCCCGCAGCGGGTGTCCGTCACACTCGGTGTACAGATCGGTGACCGTGCCGTCCTGTGGATCGACCCGTTGGATCCGGCCACCGAGATAGCCGTCGCGATTGAATCCGCCCGGCAACGTCAGATCGCCGAACTCTGCCCGCGAGAAACTCCCGCCGTTGTTGCAGACGTAGATGGCGCCGTCGGGCCCGACCGCAGCCCCGTTCGGCCCGCCGGGGATCTCGGCGATCGTCTGCTTGGTGCCGTCGCGGCTCACCCGGGTCAAGCGTGGTCCGAACATCTCGACCAGCACGACCGAACCGTCGGGCATCCAGATCGGTCCCTCGGGGAACGCGAGGCCGCTCGCGACCTCGGTCAGCTCCGGCGTGAACTCGGTGACGTGCGGCTGTTCCATCGCGTCATGTTGCCAGGACCGCCGCCTCCACCACCCAGCCAACCGCATCTCGAGAACCCGTGTCGGAATTATTCGCGCACGGGTTCACGAGAACGCAGTGTGTGGAGTCAGACCTGGCCGTTCTGCTGGAGGAGCTCGAACTCCTCGACGGTCATCAGGACCGATCGGGCCTTCGACCCCTCGCTGGGTCCGACGACACCGCGCTGTTCGAGCAGGTCCATGATCCGACCGGCGCGGGCGAAGCCGACCTTGAGCTTGCGCTGCAACATCGAGGTCGAACCGAGCTGGCTGCGCACCACGAGCTCCATCGCCTGACGCATCATCGCCGTGTCCTCGTCGTCGTCGCCGGCGGAAAACGCGTTGGCGTCGGAGGTGACGTCGAAGTCGTCCATCGACGGCATCGACGACATCGATCCCATCGGTCCCATCGATCCTGTGGTCGCACTGCCGGCGCCGGAGAAACCGTCGCGACGCGGCGGCACGAGCGACGACTGGCCTGTCGATCCAGCGCCTGCACGATCGTCGCCCTCGCCGCCGGACTCGACGTCGTTGGAGTAGATCGGCTCGGGCGACTGGGCGCGCCAGTGCGCAACCACCTGGCGCACCTCGTCCTCGCTGACGAACGACCCCTGGATGCGGTTGGCCACCGACGAGTTGCCGGGCAGCAGCAGCATGTCGCCCTTACCCACCAACTTCTCGGCGCCCGGCTGGTCGAGGATCACTCGGCTGTCGGTGAGGCTCGACACGGCGAAGGCCATGCGGGCCGGGATGTTCGCCTTGATCACGCCGGTGATCACGTTCACCGACGGCCGCTGCGTGGCCACGATCAGGTGGATGCCGACGGCGCGAGCCTTCTGGGCGATGCGGGTGATCGATTCCTCGACGTCACGCGCCGCCACCATCATCAGGTCGTTGAGCTCGTCGACGACCACGACGATGTACGGCATGTGCTCGTAGTCGAGTTCGGAGCCGAGCGGCGGTTGGATCTGGCCCTTCGCGAAGGCCTTGTTGTACCCGGTGATGTCGCGATACCCGAGCTCGGAGAGCACGTCGTAGCGTCGCTCCATCTCCTTGACCGCCCAGCCGAGGGCGTTGGCCGCCTTCTTGGGGTTGGTCACCGGCTGCGTGAGCAGGTGCGGCAACCGGGCGTACTGGCCCATCTCGACCTGCTTCGGGTCGATCAGGATGAGGCGAACGTCGTCGGGTGACGTACGCATCAGCAGCGAGGTGATGATGCAGTTGATCCCGCTCGACTTGCCGGCGCCAGTGGCTCCTGCGATCAGCATGTGCGGCGTGGCCGCCAGATCGAGGAACACCGCCTTGCCGGCAATGTCCTTGCCGATCGCCACCTCGAGTGGGTTGGTGGCCTTGACGGCCTCGGGTGAGGCGAGCAGGTCGCCGAGCGCGACGAGCTGGCGCTGATGGTTGGGCACCTCGACGCCGATCGCCGAGCGGCCCGGAATCGGAGCCAGGATCCGGACGTCGACCGCCGCCATCGCGTAGGCGATGTCCTTCTGCAGGGTGGTCACCCGGGCGACCTTGACGCCGGGGCCGAGTTCGAGTTCGAACCGGGTCACTGTCGGGCCGACGGTCATGCCGAGCAGCGTGGTCTCGACACCGTGCGAGGCGAGCGATTCGTGGAGCATCCGACCTCGGGCCTCGACGGCCTTGCGGTCGATCGTCTGCTCGCCCGGCCGGTCGAGGAACGACATCGGTGGCAGCACCCATTCGCCGACCTGGGCGCCGTCGCCGACAGATGCCGCTGCGGGTTGGCTGCCGGTGTCGAACTTGGGTTTGCGCGTCCGCCGAGCCTTCGGAGGCGGGAGCTCGCCGCCGGGATCGTCGCCTTCTGCAGCGAAGTCGTAGAGGCCCGGCGACAACGACGCATCGCCGTCGACTGCACCGTCGGAGCTGGACCCGGAACGGGCCGCGGCCTCGGCCTGGCGGTCGCTGCTGAGCGTGGAGATGTTGCTGATGCCGGACTTGGCGGCCCGACCGAGCGGCGCGCCGACGGCCGCGAGGAATCCTCCCGTCTGCTGGGCGAAGGTCTTGATCGACGTACGGGTGACCAGCAAGGCTCCCCCGGTGAAAGCGATCACCAGCACCACCGCAGCGCCAGCGGTGGCCAACAGTGCTTCGAGCGGTGTTCCGACGAGTGCGCCGACCCAGCCCCCGGCGTCGTCGATGCCGACTGCAGCATCACTGAGACGTTCGGATCCGCGGGCAACCTGCAGCAGGCCGAGCACGGCGAGCGACATCATCGACCAGCCGACGACCAGCTGGAACGGGCTGGAGGAACGTCCCTTGCGCAGCAAGGAGACCCCGACGGCGACGAGCACCACGGGTACGGCGTACCGGCCGAGTCCGAACAGCCAGCCGGTCAGCGTCTCGATTCCGCGGCCCAACGGACCGGCGAGGTCCATGTAGACCGCCAGGGCGAGCAGGATGGCGAGCCCGATGAGCCCGAGCCCGACGAACTCGTGTTCACGCCCGCCGACTGCCTCACGAAGCTCGGCCTGGGCCTGGTCACGACGTGAACCCGAGCCGTCCGGCGGCGTGGCGTCGCGTACCGTTCCTGCCGCCTTGGCGGTCGCCTTGCCGGTCGAGCCCTTGCCGGCAGCGTTCTTGCCGGCGTTCTTGCTGGTCACACCCTTGGGTGCGGAGTTCCGAGCGGCCGTCGAGCTCTTCTTGGACGCCGACGTACGGTTCGGCGACGACGATCGCTTCTTGGATGCACCCCAGGTGGACATGACGTCTACACGGTACCAATCGGGTGTCACACCCGACCGTGACCCTGCAACGCGACCACGTCCCCAGGACCCCCACAGCGATGAGCGAAACGCCCGAATCCCGGCCTTTCGCTCATCACTCGGGAGGGTGGGGCGGTAGCGATGAGCGAACGGACCGAATGCCGGCGTTTCACTCATCGCCGAGTGGTTCAACGACGCGGGAGGGGCGGGTCAAAGCGGGTCGACTTCGAGGATGTCGCCGTTGGGGCCAACGGTGACGGCGAGCACACCGCCCTGCACCGACAGCATCGACACGAGGTAGCGCACGACACCGCCGTCGCCGCCTTCGATCGCGAACCCCTCGATCGTTGAGTCCGGCAGCTCGTCGGCGACAGCATCCAGCACCGTCTCCACATCGAAATCGATGGCGTCGGCACCGAACGTGAAACCCGACTCGACCGGCAACGCCGGGGCCGGGGGCTGGAGCTCGCCGTCGAAGAAGATGTACGGCACAGCCGAGGTTCCATCGTCGACGGCCACGAACAGATTGACCAACTGGGGTGTGGCATTCACCTCGAAGAACTGTTGGCCGGCGCCGAGTTCCGCCTCGATGGCGTCGAGCGCCGGGCCGATGTCTTCGATGGCCACCGGCAGCGTGGAGTCCTCCTCGCCGCCGCATCCTCCGAGCGCCGCCATGATCAGCAGCGCCACGACGACGCCCTTCAACGCTCAGGTCTCCATGACGACCGGCACGATCATCGGCCGGCGCTTGGTGCGGTCGCTGACGAACTTGCCTGCTGCGCGGCGAACGTCCCGTTCGAGCGCTTCGACATCGCGTATCCCCTTGCCGAGTGACGCCTCGACCGCGTCTGCGATGGTGTCGCACGCTTCATCGAGCAGGTCTTCGGCCTCGGGCGCGTACACCCAACCGCGGGTGATGATCTCCGGTCCCACGAGCACTTTGCCCGTCTGGATGTCGACGGTGACCACCACCACGACGACGCCCTCCTCGGCGAGCTTCTGACGGTCACGCAGGACGCCCTGGCCGACGTCGCCGACGATGCCGTCGACGTAGAGATATCCGGAGGGAACACGCCCGACCGGCCGCAGTTCGTCGGCGGTCAACTCGATGACGTCGCCGTCCTCGCACAGGATCACGTGATCGCGCTGCACGCCCATGAGCTCGCCCAGCTTGGCGTTGGCGACCATGTGGCGGTATTCGCCGTGGATCGGCACATACCACTCGGGGTTGACGATCGACAGGTACGTCTTGATCTCATCGGCCTGCGCGTGCCCGGTGGCGTGCACGTCGAGGATGCCGGAGTGCACGACCTCGGCGCCCATGCGGATCAGACCGTCGATCACCGCGTTGACGTTGCCCTCGTTGCCGGGGATTGCGTGGCTCGACAGCACGACGGTGTCGTGGTCGCCCAGCTTGAGCCACCTGCTCTCACCGCGGGCCATCAACCCGAGCGCGGACATCGGCTCGCCCTGCGACCCGGTGGAGATGATGCAGATCTGGCCCGGTTGGTACTTGTCGATGTCCTCGATGTCGATGATCGCCGACTCGGGGATGTCGAGCACCTTCAACTCGCGTCCGAGCCGCACGTTCTTCTTCATGCTCAACCCGAGCGTGGCGATCTTGCGGCCGTCGGCGATCGCCGCGGTGGCGATCTGCTGGATGCGGTGCAGGTGGCTGGCGAAGCTGGCGGTGACGATCCGGCGATCGCGATGAGCAGCGAACAGCCCCGTGAGCACCGAGCCGACGGTGGTCTCGCTCGGCGAGTAGCCGGCTTCCTCGGCATTGGTCGAGTCGGACATGAGCAGCCGGATACCCGGGCTCTTCGCGAGGTGGCCGATCCGTGCGAGGTCGACACGTCGCGAGTCGACCGGCGTGAGATCGATCTTGTAATCGCCCGAGTGCAACACGACACCCTGCGCGGTGTGCAGCGCAATCGCGTGGGCGTGTGGAACGGAGTGGGTGACCGGGATGAACTCCACCAGCAGCGGACCGATCTCGATGGTCTCGCCATCCGTGACGGGGCGCATGTCGGTCTTCGGCATCAGGCCCGCTTCCTCGATGCGGTTGCGGGCGATCCCGAGAGCCAGCCGAGAGCCGTAGATGGGCAGCGGCGTGTCGCGCAGGTCGCCGATGCCGTCGTTGTCGCGCAAGAGGTACTGGATGGCGCCGACGTGATCCTCGTGACCGTGGGTCAACACGAGGGCCTGGATGCGGTTGGCGTTCTCACGCAGGTAGGTGAAGTCGGGCAGGATCAGGTCGATCCCATGCATGTTCGCTTCCGGGAACATGAGGCCGCAGTCGATGAGCATGACCGTGCGGTCGGGATCGTCGGCAGCGCCCTGCTCGATCGCCATGCAGTTGCGCCCGATCTCGCCGAGGCCACCGAGGAAGATGATCCGGACCGGGACCGAGGGGTCGGTCGAGCCGGGTGCGAGTCGCTCAGCCACGGGCGGCAACCAGTCGTTCGTACACGCCACGAGCGTCACGTTCGAGTCCTTGGGGCGTCGGCCCCATCGGCGATCTGCATTCTCCGACATCGTGGCCGAGCGTTCTCAACATGGCCTTCGACGGTACCGGGTTCGGGGCGTCATCGCCGTTCTCGAACTCGTAGCTCTCCAATTGCCGGGCGTTGATCCGCCGGGCGCCGACGAGGTCGCCACGGTCCCACGCGTCGAACATCTCGACCTGGTCCGGGGCGCACCAGTGGGTCGCCACCCCGATCGCACCGACAGCGCCGACCGCCAGCAGCGGCAGGGTCATCGTGTCGTCACCGGAGTAGATCTCGAAGTCCGCTGGTGAGTTGGCAGCCACCGCGGCGGTCGCACCGGGATTCCCGGCGGCGTCCTTGAGCGCCACGATGTTGGGCACGTCGTTGGCGAGGCGGACCAGCGTGGTGCCGGCGATCTTGCGCCCGGTGCGCGCCGGGATGTCGTAGAGCACCACCGGGAGATCGGTCGATCCGGCGATCGCCCGAAAGTGCGTCTCGATGCCCGCCTGCGATGGCCGGCTGTAGTA
Source organism: Ilumatobacteraceae bacterium (assembly GCA_041745835.1). Lineage (GTDB taxonomy): Bacteria > Actinomycetota > Acidimicrobiia > Acidimicrobiales > Ilumatobacteraceae > Sva-07. The sequence goes on from JBGTIA010000296.1 coordinate 16,272, forward strand.
CGGGCACACGCCGAGGATCCCGGCGACTCCCAGATGGCCGGCCTCCTCGGTCAGGCCGATGTCGTGTCGAGTGTTCGACCCCGTGGTGCCGGCGATCACCGGGACGGTCACGGCGTTCACGACCGCTTCGAACAGGGTGAGCTTCTCGTCGATCGACAGCACGGGTGACTCGCCGGTGGTGCCCGACACGACGAGGCCCTCGTTGCCCTGCTCCACCAGCCACTTCGCAAGCGACACCGCCGCGTCCACGTTCAGCTCGCCGGCCTCGTCGAACGGCGTCACCATCGCCGTCAGGATCCGGCCGAAGCGCGCCATCAGCGCCGCCTACGGTGCGGACAGTCGACCGTCGTCCCGTCGGGCCATCGGAATGGTCGGATGGATCGGGCAGTCGTCATGCGAGTCACGGCCCGCAACCTATTCGATGGTCGCCGCTTCGCGCAGTTCGATTGCCCGTGGTCGCCCGTTGGTCGCGCTTCGCTCGGCAACGATGGGAACCGCAGTGCCCACAGGACGATCGCCTGCATGGCGGCGGGCAACGTCGAGCCGCCACACCACGTAGAGCACCGCGCCGAGCGCGATCGGCACCACATAGGTGAGCAGGCGGTAGACGAGCACGCCCGCCAGCGCCGAGGGAGCGTCGACACCAGCGGCGACGAGCGCGCCGGTCAGACCCGCCTCGACCACACCGATGCCCCCGGGAACCGGCACGAAGGAGCTGAGCAAGGTGACCACGAAGTAGACGCGGGCGAATTCGATGAGCCCGAGTTCATCGCCGACGCCGAGCCCGCGAAGCGCAACGAGCAGGATCACCGCGCCGACCGACTGCGCGAAAGCTGTGCGGAGCAAGAGCTCGAACGGCCGGGCCGCCACGGCGCGCAG
>JBGTIA010000297.1:0-1621 GCA_041745835.1 Ilumatobacteraceae bacterium
TGCCGCTCCCTCTGGCCTGAGCGCTCGGCCGGCGCCAGCCACGTCACCGACGAACAGGGTTCGGGTGCCGACGTGGTGGGCCCGGGTCAGTCTGACCGGCGACCGGGACGACCGGCACCGGAACATCGGCGAGTTGCGGCACGTGCTCCGTGCCGTCGAGGTCAGTGTCGCTTCACCCCGCCGTACTTCATGCGGGTGTCGCTCATCGCCGCCGACCGGGCCTCGTCGTCGCGAATCGAGGCGTCGACGATCTCGCCGACGAACAACGTGTGACTGCCGAGGTCGAGCGTGTGCCGGACCTCGCAGTCCATCCAGGCGATCGCGTCGTCGAACACCGGAGCACCGGTCGTCGCTGTGTGTACGCCCCACCCATTGAGCGTGTCGCCGTCGTCGACGGCCGGCTTGGAGAACTTGACGAACGCACGGGTGTGCTCGCTGTCCCACAGGTTGACGGTGAACGCACCTGCTGCCGAGATGAGACGGTGCGTGACCGCTGTGTTGTCGACGCCGATGCCGATCAGCACCGGGTCCATCGACAGCTGGGTGACCCAACTGGTGGTCATGGCGTTGCGTACGCCGAGGTGCGCGGAGCCGACAAGGGCGAGCGCATTGGGGATCTTCCAGGTGATCCGGTTGAGCAATTCGTCGTGGAGGGCCATGCATCCAGAGTAGGAGCGTCCGGGCTGGGAGCCGTCGCTAGGTTCGGGCAATGGAACCTCTGCTGCTGCCGACCCCCGTCGCCGAGGCGCTCGAGCTGTGGATCGAGGCTCACGACGACGCTGCGCCCGGCACGATCGAAGGCCTCTACGTGGTCGGGTCTGTCGCGCTTGGTGACTGGACCCCGCACAGCGACATCGACGTCGTCGCAGTGGTCGCCGACCCGTCCGATCCCGATCTGTTCGCCGACCTCGCCGCCGCACACACGCGTGTCCGTGAGCGTGTCTCGATCGCCCTCGACGGCCCGTACGTGGCCTGGGGTGACCTCGTCGTTCCGGCGATGGCGTTGCAGCGTCCGTGGGTGCTCGACGGCGAGTACCACGTCGACGGAGAGTCGTTCGAGACCAATCCGGTCACGTGGTACACGCTGGCGACCTACGGCATTGCAGTGCGTGGGGTCGAGCCGGCCCGCATCGGAGTGGTCAGCGCCTTGGAGGAACGCCGAACCTGGGTGACCGAGAACCTCGACACCTACTGGCGCGGCGTTGCCGATGCGCTGACCGCAGGCCTGGCCGAGAGCACCGAGGAGAGGTGGGGCGGCGAGATCCTGGAGTGGGTCGCCCTCGGTGTGGCCCGCATGCTGTACTCGTTCGAGACCGGTGACGTGATCTCGAAGTCGGGCGCCGGCCGATGGGCGGCCGAGCGCGTTCCGCGCCACGAGGCGTTGTTCCGGCGAGCAGTCGATGTCCGGGCAACATGCGAATCGGTGGAGCGTGACGTGCTCGTCCAGTGCGCCGACGTCGCCCGCGAGATCGTTGTCGCCGTCACCGGACGCTGAGCGCCGCGCCACCATCCCGCCACCATCCCGCCACCATCCCGCCACCATCCCGCCACCATCCCGCCACCATCCCGCCACCATCCCGCCGAGCGATGAGCGAAGCGCCCGGATGTTGTCGTTTCGCTC
>JBGTIA010000298.1:0-2388 GCA_041745835.1 Ilumatobacteraceae bacterium
CGGCGAACACGATGCCGGCACCGATCACTGCTCCGGCGCCGACGAGGAGCAGCATCGTCGGGACGGCGTCGTCCCAGACCGTCTGCAGCATTTCGCCGAACAATGTGTCGGCCACCAGCTCGATGATCCAACCCGCCACCAGCAGCCCCACCAGCCAAACGCCGCTGGCGATCGTGGCGGCGATGCCGAGACGCCGGAGTCCGCGACCCGAGCGAGGGTGTGCGAGCACGGCGATGAATCCGAACACGAACAGCGCCATGCCAGCGATGATGCGCGTGGTCTCCGCGACTCGACGCAATCCGAGGCGAGGGACATCCGTCGGCACCACCGCTGGGAGCCCTGCCTGGTCGGCGACGGCATCGAGCTGCAAGGCGTCGAGATTGCTCGGATCGATGCCCAGCGCTGCCGGATCGAACCCGGCTGCGGTGGCCGCGTCGAGCACCGACTGCGCGATCGCCGTTCGCACGGCAACGTTCCCGTCCTCCTGCACCGGGGCGACGTCGGGATCGACGACCTGTCGATGCGCTCCGATCAGTGCGGTGCTGACCACTCCGGTCACCTGTGGATCGGTGCTCGTGATGGTGGCCAACTGTGCGGCGATGTCGTCGCCGGCGAGTGGTGTGACGGCCCGTTCCACGGTCTGCGCGATCACGTCGGCGGTGAAACGCGACGTGGCGATCTGGTCAGCGACTCGTTCGGCGCGGGTCGAGTCGAGCACGGACATGAGCGCCAGCTGCGAGGTGATCAGCGCGCCGAGTGCGACCGTGAACATGGCGACGCAGAAGCCCGCAATCGCGAGCTGTGCGGTGGACCCTCCTCCGTCGGCCATCACCCCATCGTGGCCCATCCGGCGCTGCGCGGCTCGGTTTGGTTCAGAGCAGGCGGTCGAGGAACTCATCGGCGTCGATCATCTCGGAGACCTTCGACATCGAGGCGATCGGACCGTCGCCGCCATCACGAGGCGAACGACAGCATGGCGACCCCTGCGGCAAGGCGAGCGGTCCACGCGGCGGTTCTGATCCAGTTGGTCCGAACGAGTCGTCGATGGACGCGTGCGTCGAACGCTGCCGACAGCCGCATGTGGAGCGGAGCGAAGAACAGCAGCGTCGACAACCAGATCAGGAACAGCAGCACTGCGGCGCCGATCGACAACCACGCCGGTACGTCGTCGACGAACACGACCACTCCGGCGGTTGCGATGATCTCGATCGGTGCGAGCAGGCCGAGCAATGCCGTGAGGCGGTTGCGATGCATCAGTTCGTAGGCGACGAAGCCGTCGGCCGGCACCGCCTGCATCATCGGATAGGTCAGGAGCTGAATCGTCCAGATGAAGCCGACCATCAGCGTCGTGCCGACGAGATTGGCGACGAGCCAGCCGTTCATCGAACGAGCCCTGCGATGCCGTGGCGGAGCGACATCCCTGCGTCACCCGGGCGGGCGGCGATGAGCCCACGGGGCGGCGACCTCGAGTTGGCTCGCGATGCGGATCAGGATGTCCTCGCGTCCGTAGGCGGCAACGAGTTGCACGCCGATCGGGAGTCCTGCGTCGTTCCAGTGCAGCGGCAGGCTGATCGCCGGCTGCCCCGACGCGTTGAACTGTGGTGTGAACGCCACGAACCTTCCGGCGCGGGTCATCGGCGCCGCCGGATTGCCGGGATCGATCCCGTCGCCCTGATCGCCGAACAGGGCGCCGATCGGCAACGGGGGAGCGGCGAGCGTTGGCGTGAGCAGCAGGTCCCAACCGTCTGCCCACCACCCCTGGATGTGGCGTCGGTACTGGCCGACCGCAGCGAGCGCCATGGCGTACTGCGATGCGGAGAGCTGCGTGGCGAAGTCGCGTTGGGCCCAGTTGACCGGTTCGACGTCGTCGTCGCTGAGCGGCCGGCCGATCGTCGTGCCGAGCGCGTCGATGCCGACCGCCATCAGCGCTGCCCACATCGCGCCGAAGCGGCGCGGGAACTCGGCATCTTCGAGGATCGCTGGATGGCCGGGGGCCACGTCGTGACCCAACGACTCGAGGAGTGTCGCAGCCGAGCGAACCGCTGTGACGCAGTCGGGGTGGAGGTCGCCGCCGATCGGGTGCCGATCGAGCAGTCCGATGCGCAACCGCCCCGGGTCGGCGCTCAACTCGTCGACGTACGGACGACTCGGCGCCGGCGCGATCACGCTGTCGCCGACCCCTGGGCCGTGCACCGCGTCGAGCATCCGGGCGGTGTCACGCACCGATCTGCTGACGCACAGCTGTGTCGACAGTCCCGACTCGTCGCGCTCGGGACCCATCGACACGCGCCCCTGTGACGGCTTCAATCCCACGAGTCCGCAGCACGACGCCGGGATGCGGATCGACCCGCCGCCGTCGCTGGCGTGGGCGATCGGCACCATCCCTGC
>JBGTIA010000299.1:0-2415 GCA_041745835.1 Ilumatobacteraceae bacterium
CGGCGCCCACGTTGCGAGCGGCGGGCAGATCGAGCGGGGACGACCCGACGCCGACGAGCACGACCGCCGGAGGACCGGCGAGCACATGGGTCTGACCGGCATCACCGCCGAATCCGACCGCCTGCAGCGCCTCACGATCGAGGCCGTCCGGAAGCGCCGAGTCGGCGTCGACGAGGATCGCACGAAGACCCGATTCGCCACGTGATTCAGCGACGACCGACACCTCGATCGCACGCACGGACCTGAGCGACGCGATGGGATCGAAGTCGTCGGAGACGGGGATGGCTCTGGTCATGAAACGTGGCTCCTCGAGCTGCAGTTCTTCGACCGTTGCGAATACCGCAACAGCGTGTTCGTTTCGGCCATGATGACACTTCATGAGCCAAAAGACGCAACGGATCGACGACGGATCGCGCACATCGTGGCTCCCGCTGATCATCGTCATGCTGTGCCAGATCCAGATCTCGTTCAACGCGTTCAACGTGTCGATCCAAGGCATCGTCGACGACCTGGGTATCCCGGCCAGCTCCGTCGGTCTCGCGCTCACGACCTCCACGTTCGCGATGGCCGGCTTCGTCCTGCTCGGCGCCCGCCTCGCCGCCCGGATCGGCGTGCGCAAAGCACTCCAGTTCGGCATGATCGGCCCGACGCTCGCGGCCATCGTGATCTCGATCACCAACGCCGGCTGGAGCCTGTTTGCCGTGCAGGCGATCTCGGGAGCGACCGTTGCACTCGTGGCGCCGTCGTTGACGGTGATCATCGCCAGCAACTACCAGGGCAAGCAGCAGGCTCAGGCGATCGGGTTCCTCGCCTCGGCGATCCCGCTCGCTCAGGTCATCTCGTTGCTGATCGCCGGTGCCTTCGCGTCCAGCATCGGGTGGCGCTGGTCGTTCGTGTTGCTGTCGGTCATCGGTGTCGGCAACCTGGCGCTCAGCTTCAAGCTGGCCCCGATCGCACCGCGTCCCGACGTGGTGATCGACTGGACCGGTGCAGCATTGTCGTCGATCGGCATCATCCTGCTGTCGGCCGGATTCAGCTTCCTCAACGCGTGGGGCTTCGTGTGGGCCAACGATGACTCTCCGTTCGACATCGTCGGGTTGTCGCCGGTCATCTTCCTGTTCCTCGGTGGCGCGGTGCTCGTGCAGGCATTCTTCCGGTGGACACGCAGGCGGATGGACGCAGGCGAGCCGCCGTTGTTCTCGCTCGACGTGCTGCGCTCGTCGAAGGAGCGCTCGATCGTGGCGTGCATGTCGCTCATGCTCTTCATCGGCACGGCCACGAGCTTCCTCCTCCCGTTGTACATGCAAGTGGTACAGGGTTACAGCGGGTGGAAGACCTCGATCTCGATCGTGCCGTACACGATCTCGATCTTCGTGGCGAACACGCTCGTGTCGCGGTTGTACGACCGGTTCAGTCCCGCACAGATCACCCGCGTCGCGTTCGGTTTCGTCTTCCTCGCGCTCACGCTGATCGCCTTCACGATCAGCAACAGCTGGGGGCAGCTGTCGATCGTCGTCGGCCTCGTCACGCTCGGCCTCGCCCAGGGGTGCATCGTGGCGCTCGTGTTCAACAAGCTGCTGATGTCAGTCGACAAGGAACTCGCCGGCGACGTCGGTGCGTTCCGCGGACTGACGCACAACATCTCCGGCTCGGCCGGCATCGCGGTGGCCACGGCGATCGCGGTGTCGACACTCGGGCTGTTCGTCGTGCGCGACGTGGCCGACTCCACGATCTTCACCGACGAGCTGATCGAGGAGGTGAACCTCGACAACGCCGACTTCATCACCAACGATCAGCTGACGGGCGTGCTGGAACAGACGAGTGCGTCACCGGCCGAGGTCGACGCCGCCGTCGAGGTGCTGTCCGACGCTCGTCTCGACTCGTTGCAGCTCACGTTGATGCTGCTCGCCGGACTCGCCCTGCTCGCACTGGTACCCGCGGGCGGCATGCCCGACTTCCGCAAGCCCGATCTCACCGTCGAGGACGAGGAGGGCATCGCCTCCGGCACACGCCCGACGTCGAGGTGATCAGCTGCCCGTGAAGTCGGGGCGGCGCTTCTCCAGAAACGCCGTGCGACCCTCCTCGGCGTCGGCGCTCGCCCAGGCAGCGCTGCGCGCCGTCACGAACACCTCGTCCACGCCGGGCTCGCCGGCGGCGCGTTCCACTCCGAGTTTGTGACCGGCGATCGTGAGCGGCGCGAGACCCGACAACTCGTGCGCCCAGGCAACGGCGTCCTCGAGCGTCCCGAGTCGATGGATGCCGCCGGCCGCATGGAGCTGCTCGGCGGTGTAGGTGTGCGCAGCCAGCAGCATCGCCCGCGCGATCGGTGGCGAGAACTCCGACGAGAGCCGTCGGATCGTCCACTGATCGACCACCAGACCAAGCCTCGCCGCCGGGATCCCCAGCACGCTCGTC
>JBGTIA010000300.1:0-1647 GCA_041745835.1 Ilumatobacteraceae bacterium
GCCGGTGCGTCGAGTGGCAGCGGCAACCACGGTGTACTCGGCGTGAATGCCGGCCTTGCCACCGAAGCCGCCCCCGACCTGGGGCGTCACGACCCGGATCGCCGCCGGTTCCATCCCCAACGCTGCTGCCAACTGGCCGTGCAAGCCGTGTGGCATCTGCGTCGACGCCCAGAACGTGAGCCGACCGGCGTCGTCGACCTCAGCCGCGCAGCAGTCGGGCTCCATCGGGACCACGGCCATGCGTTGGTTGACGTAGCGGCCGCGCACGACGACGTCGGCGACCGACAGGTCGGTGCGGGGCTTGTCGACGATCACCAGCGCCTCGTTCGAGCCGTGGTCCGGGAAGATCTCCTCGGTCCCTGCGGCGAGGGCGTCCTCGGCGTGGACGTACACCGGCAACGGATCGATCTCGGCCCACACCATCTCGGCGGCGTCCTCGCCCTGTTCGAACGTCTCGGCCAGCACGACGGCGATCGGCTCGCCCACGAAACGCACGCGTCCGTCGGCCAACGGGGGCCGTGCGAAGTCGGCATGCACCGTGGCGAACCCGTGATGCGGCGCCACGCCGAGCTCTGCGGCGGTGAGGATCTCGACGACTCCCGGCATTGCCACGGCGTCGTCGGTGTGGATCGCGGTGATCGTCCCGTGTGCGACATCGGAGCGAACGAACACCGCATGCAACTTGCCCGGCAACACCAGGTCGGCGAGGTACTTCCGACTCCCTGTGAGCAACCCGGGGTCCTCGGTGCGCAACACCCGCGTTCCGAGGATCGATCCGGGCCGGGGCGTGTTCACGGTGTCGGTCACCCCGCCGAAGCTACCGCTCGTGATCCAACCCCTCTCGACCGTGCCGATCCCGTTTGTGTGGCATTTCGGGTGGGACCGTCCACCAGGATCCGAACGCAAACGTGGGGGACGGGGATGCGACGAGCAGCATGCCAGAATTCGGCCCGGCATGAGTGTGGACGAGGCTGAGCGAACGCGTACGGGACTCGCCGCGACGCTGCGCAACTCCGGACTCCGCAAGCTCTACGCCGCCGAGGTGGTCTCCGGCGCGGGTGACGGCATCTTCTGGGTGGCGCTCGTGGTCGTGCTGTCCGATCAGCCCCGCTTCGGCCTGTGGCTCTCGCTCGCCGTGTTCGCCCGCCTCGCCCCGCGGGCGTTGCTCAGCCTGCCGGCTGGGTCGTTGGTCGATCGCAGCAACTTGCGTTCGCTCGTCGTGACGATCGAGTTGGTGCGCTCGGCGCTGATGGTCGGCCTGGCGGTGATCGTGTCGCTCGACGCTGCTGCGCTCCCGGTGCTCGCCCTGGTGCTCGTGTCGTACACGATCGCCGCGCCCACCCGGCCAGCGCTCTCCGCGATCGTGCCGACAGTGGCCGGTGAGCGTCACCTCGCAGGCGCCAACGCCGTGCTCAGCACCATCCGGCAGATCATGACGTTCGTCGGACCGTTGCTCGGCGTCGCGGTCGCAGCCTGGTCGCCGGCTTCTGGGTTCGCAGTGAACGCAGCGACGTTCGCCGCCTCCGGCCTCGTGATTGCGACGATCCGAGGGATTCCGGACCGGTCGAAGCAGGTCCGTCCGAGCCGCAGCGGCCCGGCCCGACTCGGCCCGATCTCGGCGTTCGTCGACGGCATCGGCGCCGTGCG
>JBGTIA010000301.1:0-7007 GCA_041745835.1 Ilumatobacteraceae bacterium
GCCTTCTACCACTACGTACGGATCTTCGATTCGTTCTCGAGTGCCTTCGACTTCGTCGACGGCGAGTACATCCAGACCGGCGCCCCGTTCAACGAGGGGTACCGCTACGTCGACTGGTTGCTGACAGTTCCGCTGTTGCTCGCTGAGCTCGTGATCGTTCTCAAGCTCGCCAAGGGCACCACCCGCAGCCTGTTGGTGCGGCTCACGATCGCCGCTGTTGCGATGATCGTGCTCGGTTGGCCGGGCGAGGTCGCCGATCCGGACTCGACAGCTCGCACTCTGTGGGGCGTCGCTTCGACGATTCCGTTCCTCTACATCCTCTACGTGCTCTTCGTGGAACTCGGTCGGTCGCTCGAACGCCAGAGCGAATCCGTGCGCAAGCTCGTGGACGGACTGCGCTACATCGTGCTCGCCACGTGGGGCGTCTACCCGCTGGCCTACATGGCCCCGAGCCTGATCGACGACGAGGCGACCGCCGAAGTGGTGCGACAGGTCGGATACTCCATCGCCGACGTCCTCGCCAAGCCGCTGTTCGGCCTGCTGGTGTTGGCGATTGCGATCGCCAAGTCCCGGGCGGACGGCTACGGACCCGCCCTCGACGAGGATCCGGAGCTCTTCGTTCCGGACGACGCGAGCGAACTCGCTCAGAGCTGAATCCCCATTCACGGGCCCGGCGCCGATTCCCCCCGATCGGCGCCGGGCTCAAGGACTCCCGAAAGGAACACCTTCGATGAGCGCCGTCGAATTCCCCGAGATCGACCTGACCATCCCGCGAGGCGTCGATTGGCAGGACTACGCAGCCTGCTCTGGCCGACTCGAACTGTTCTTCGGCAAGGTTGCCGAGCGTCCACAGGCGCGTGAGCGGCGAGAAGCCAAGGCTCGGAAGCTGTGCGACACCTGTGTCGTGCGAGAGCCGTGTCGCCGGTTCGCTCGCGAGAATCGAGAGTACGGCTTCTGGGGCGGCGAGAACGAGGAAGATCGCTATCTCGCCGGCTACCCGGTCACGGCCGCCATCGGCGTCCGGGTCCGCCTGGCACGCGAGGAAGAAGCCGCCGCCGGCTGAACGGGACGACCACTACATCACGGGTCAGACCCGGGATGTAACACCCCGGCGATGACATCACGGGTCTGACCCGTGATGTAACTCCTGGCACAATCGGGCGATGACCACCGATCATCGGTTGACGACTCGGCAGATGGCTGAGTTCGTCGCCAACGGGTTCATCCGCTTCGAGGGCGTCGTGCCGTCCGAGGTGAACGAGCGAGGCATCGAGGAGATGCGCCGACTCGAGCGTGAGCGCTTCACTCCCGACGGGCTCAAGCCACCGCACACCGGAACACCGCTCGACGAGTGCTACCCGGCGCCGTCGGCGATCGGCGACTACCTCCGCCTGCCCGAGATCCGCGGCATCATCGAGTCGTTCGTCGGCCCGAACCCGACCTTCGATCACGACTTCACGCACCACATCCGGCCCCACGCCACCTCCACCCAGCCACTCCACGTCGATGCGATCACCGATTCGCCCGACCCCACCTTCGACGTCCAGCTGTTCTGGTACCCGCACGACGTCGCAGCGGGCGAGGGCGGGACACGATTCGTTCCCGGCAGTCACCTCCGGCGGGTGCGTTCGTCCGGCCTCGATCGGTACCAGCACATCACCGGCGAGCAACAGTTCGCCGGCCCGGCAGGGACGGTGGTCGTGTTCCACCACGGGTTGTGGCACGCCGGCCAGCCCAACCCCGGCGACGGCGATCGTTGGATGCACAAGGTACGGCTCAACCCGACGGTGCCACAGGTCCGGCTCTGGAACACCGATGACCTGACAGATCTGCAGAATCCTCCATCGGATCACATCTTCGCCCGGATGCTGCCCGACAGCGTGGCGCAGATCCTGCGGACGATGCAGCCCTGGATGAGCATCACCGACTACCGCAACGAGCAGGTCCAACGCACGAGGCTCTGGCGATATCTCACCGGTGACCAGACCTACGACGTCGACCACTATCTGACCCGGCTCGAGGGTCGCGCCGTGCTGGTCGGGTCGTGATGGTCGAACGCCAGCAGGTCCTCTACCTCTGGGCGAACGGGTCGGCGCTCGACTCGGGCGCAGTCGGGTGGGCATTCCACGACGGAACCGATGGCAGCGGGCCGGCGTTGCCCGATGCCACCCCGCCCTACGCCAACGGTGTGGAAGCGCTGCGTGACGGCTGGATGCTGCTGCAGTCCTCCCAGCTCACGGCCCCCCTGCCGGGAAACGAGCACCTCAACGACTATCTCGAATTCGAGTTCGTGTTCGAGCGACGAATGGATGTCTCATGAGCAAGAAGCAACGACCATCGCCGTCCGCAGCCCCCGTCGAATCGATCGAAGCGATGCAGAACGATCTGCCCTACGACGAACCGATCGACAAGAAGGACTACGAGCGGGATCTCGAAGCGCTCCAGATCGAACTGCTCAAAGCCCAGCGCCACCTGCACGCCGTCGGAGATCGCGTGGTCATCGTCTTCGAGGGTCGTGATGCCGCGGGAAAGGGTGGATCGATCAAGCGCTTCCGCGAACACCTGAACCCTCGCGGCGGCGAGCACGTGGCGCTGCCCAAACCCACCGAGGCCGAGCAGACCCAGTGGTACTTCCAGCGCTACGTGGCGCACCTCCCGTCGGCTGGCCAGATCACGATGTTCGACCGGTCGTGGTACAACCGAGCCGGTGTCGAGAAGGTGATGGGATTCTGCACCCCACAGCAACACGCGCTGTTCCTCCGGCAGGCTCCCGACTTCGAACAGTCGCTCGTCGGCAGCGGCATCCAGCTCTTCAAGCTGTGGTTCACGGTATCGAAGGCTCGACAGAAGCAGCGCTTCGACGAGCGGCGCGAGGATCCGCTCAAGCAGTGGAAGATGTCGCCGATCGACGAGGTCAGCGTGGCGAAGTACGACGAGTACACCGAGGCCCGCAACGAGATGCTGCTCGCCACCGACACGCTCGCCGCCCCCTGGACGGTCGTGAATTCGAACGAGAAGAAGCGTGCCCGGCTCGGCGCCATCCGCAGCGTGCTGCACTCACTCGACTACGAACACAAGGACCACGACGCAGTCGGCGAGCCCGATCCACGGGTCGTGCGGACGGCGCGCTCGTTGTTCATCGACAACTGAGCGGCGCTCGCCCGACAGGTCAGGTGGTCGGACCGTCGGCGCGGAGTTGTTCGACGGCCTGCATCGCCTCTCGCAGCTCCGACAACCACTGGTCGGTGTTGCGTCCCACGAGACGCACGCACCAGGCGAGCGCATCGGCACGGGACCGAGCGACGTTCGCTGCGACGAGCGTGTCGAGCACCAGCCGTTCGGGCTGGCGCAGTCGGGTCATCACCGGCACCGCCAGGTGCGTGAACAGTTCGGTACGGTCGCCGACGGTGACACCCCACGCCAACTTGCGGTCGAAGCGGTGCTCGGCCTCTCGAGCGATCTGGATGCGCGCCTCGCGGGTCTCTTCGCGGAATCCTGCGACACGACCTGCGATCGCCTCGGCGCGATCGACCTCCGATGCGTCCTCGCCGAGGTCGGGTGTTGCAACTGCGAGCATGATCGTGATCTCGTCGCGGTCGATGGCGAATCGGGCGGGTGTGGCAGTCCAGGCCTCGGGCAGACGGCCCTGAAGCCAGGCGGTGATGGTGGATTCTGTTGCGGTCATGGTCGGCATGGTACCAGTAATTACATAATTACAACGCAAGTTTAATTTGTGGTCGCAAAGATTGCGGAGGGCGGGGCCACGACCCACCCCGACTGGTACCACAACCTCAGGGCCCACCCCGAGATCACGGTCGAATACGGCACCGACACCTTCACCGCCACGGTCACCGAACTCCCCGAGGACGAGGGCCAGGCCAAGCTGCGCGCTCAGGCCGACTTGATGCCCCAGTTCGGCGAGTACGTCACGTCCGCCGCCCCCCGCGTCATCCCCGCGTTCCACATCGCCCGCGCCTCCTGACCCCCGCGAGCGATGAGCGAAGTGACCGCATCCGGTCGTGTCGCTCATCGCACCGGATACCTCGCCTCGAGCGATGAGCGAAGTGACGGGATCCGGTCGTCTGGCTCATCGCACCGTGTGCCCGGCTTCGAGTGATCTGAGACGTCGCGTTCTTCGCGACGACGGGCCGCCTGCGACACTGCGAGTCGATCGACTGGCAAGGGGGCCCGCATCGTGATCCTGTCGTTTCCCGCTCTGCTGAACGCACTGGCACAGGAGCAGCCCGACGCTCCGGCGGTGACGTGTAACGACGTCACCCTCAGCCGGTCGCAACTCCGGTCGCGATCGAACCGCCTCGCTCGCGAGCTGCAGTCCTACGGCATCGTCGAGGGATCGTTCGTCACCGTCGCCGTGCCCAACTCGGTCGACTGGTTCGTTGCGTACGTCGCGTGCTGGAAGCTCGGCGCGATCCCTCAGCCCGTGTCGGCCAAGCTGCCGGGACGAGAGCTGGCAGCCATCGTCGAGCTCGCGGGCTCGACGGTGGTGATCGGTGCGCCCGACGAAGCGTTCGACCAACTCCCGCCATCGATCGTGCATCTGCCTCTCGGACACGAACCGCCGCCGGAGTTCGACGACGGCGAGCTGCTCGACGCCGTCTCCCCTGCTTGGAAGGCACCCACGTCGGGGGGTTCGACCGGTCGCCCCAAGCTGATCGTGTCCGGTGATCCTGCGCTGTTCGACACCGAGGCGCCCCGGCCGCTCGGCATCGTCCCGGATGGCTGCATGCTCGTTCCCGGACCGCTCTACCACAACGGTCCGGCCGTGTGGTCGTGCCAGGCCCTGCTCCAGGGCAGCCACGCCGTCGTGCTCGCACGCTTCGACGCGGAGGCCGTCCTCGCGTCGATCGAACGGCACCGCGTCGACGTCGTCTACCTCGTGCCCACGATGATGAAGCGGATCCTTCGCCTGGACGACGAGGTTCGACTCGGCTACGACCTGTCGTCGCTCCGAGTCGTCTGGCATCTCGCCGAGCCGTGCCCGCCGTGGCTCAAGGAAGCGTGGATCGACTGGCTCGGCGCCGAACGGATCTTCGAGCTCTACGCCGGCACCGAGGCCCAGGCCGCGACCATCATCACCGGCACCGAATGGTTGACTCACCGTGGTTCGGTCGGACGGGTCTCCTCCGGCGAGATGATGATCTGCGACGAAGAGGGCAACGAGCTGCCCGTCGGCGAACAGGGCGAGGTGTGGATGCGGTCGTCACGCGACACGCCGACGTACCGCTACGTCGGCGCTGACGCCAAGACACTCCGCGATGGCTGGGAATCGCTGGGCGACATGGGCTGGTTCGACGCCGACGGATACCTCTACCTGGGCGACCGTGTGCAGGACATGATCCTGTCGGGCGGCGCCAACATCTATCCGGCCGAGATCGAGGCGGCGCTCGGCGAACATCCCGCCGTGCACTCGTGTGCCGTGATCGGGTTGCCGAACGACGACCGTGGCAACGACGTCCACGCCATCGTCCAGGCCCACGCCGACGAGGTGTCCGACGCCGACCTCCTCGCGTTCCTCGCCGAGCGACTCACGACCTACAAGCTCCCACGCTCGATCGAGTTCGTCGACGAACCGCTGCGCGACGAAGCCGGCAAGGTACGACGCTCGACACTGCGCGCCGCTCGTCTCTGAGCCCGCGCACCGCGTTCTGCGCATCGATCAGGCACCAATGTGCACCCTTCGAGCCACTACCGTGCGATCCATGGCGGTCGTCGACCAGCAGGGAGCCGACGACGCCGACCTCGACCTGCTGCGCCGATTCGAGCCGGTCGTTCGCTTCAACGAGGGTGAGTACTTTCTGCCGGCGTCGGTCGAGTCGTTCGTCCGGCGCGCCGAGCTCTGGGAACGCACCGGACCCTCCAGCACGCGGCTCCTCGCGCCGGCCGGGTCGCTCGACCTCGACACCCTCGTCGAACTGACCGACGGGCACCTGGCACAGCATTTCCTCCGCCTCGTCTCGACTCGCCCGACGAGGGCGGAGTACTTCGGATGGCAGCACCGTCGCGACAGACCGCGTTTTCGTCCCGAGACTCGCCTGGGCCGAGTCGGTGTCCTGACCCGGCTGGTCGATGCCGCCGCTCGGGTCTCGCTGCTCGCTCGGGGCCGAACCCCGCGCGGCGCGCAGGCGGCCGCAGCGATGCTCGACCGGGATCGCCCCGACCACGGCGATCACCCGTACTACGGCCGGGTCATCCGCAACGCCGGCTACGTCGTGCTCCAGTACTGGTTCTTCTCCTACTTCAACGACTGGCGATCGAGGGCCTACGGCGTCAACGATCACGAGGGCGACTGGGAGCAGGTGACGATGTATCTCGTCGGCGACGGCCACGACCTGCAGCCCGCGTGGATCGCCTTCTCCGCGCATGACGAGCACGGAGCGGACCTGCGGCGCCGATGGGACGACCCCGACCTGACCTTCGTCGACGGCCACCCGGTGGTGTTCGCCGGACTCGGGTCGCACGCCGGCGCCGTCCTGCCGGGCGAGTACCTGATCACGGTCCGCACACATCGCCTCGGCCGGCTGACCGCCATCGCCCGACGAATTTCACGTTTCTTCCAACCGTGGGTCTACGACGACGACGCACGAATCGGCGTCGGGATTCCCTACGTCGAGTACAACCGCGGTGACGGCGTGGCGATCGGCCCCGGCACCGCGACGAGCTGGCGTCCGGTGGTCATCGATGACACAACGCCGTGGGTCCGTTCGTACACGGGACTGTGGGGTGACGACACCAACGACCCGTTCGGTGGCGAGCGCGGCCCCGCCGGGCCTCGCTACGAGCGAAATGGCACCGTGCGCATCTCGTGGGCCAACCCCGTCGGCTGGTCGGCCCTCGACGCCGTTGCGCCCACCGAGGCCGAGCGACGCGCGGTCATCGAGGCCCGGCTCGAGGAGTTGACGTCCGAAGCGCAGGACCTCGCCGCCCGCCGGCTCCAGCTGCGCAGTCAGCTGCGTGCCGACACGATCGCTGCCGTGGCCGATACGACC
>JBGTIA010000302.1:0-9823 GCA_041745835.1 Ilumatobacteraceae bacterium
CTTGGTGTGCCCGCGCGGCGCAGGGATCTCGAACCGTTCGAACGTGGCGTTCGACAGCAGCGACGGCGTCAGGCTCGTCACCCCCGGCTGCCTGGGCTTACGCGCTGCGGGAGCAGCGGGCGCCTTCGTCGCAGCACCGGCAGGCGCCGTCGCCCGCGACTCTGCGGGTGCCTTCCCGGCTGCCGCCTTCGTCGCTGGACCCGTCTTCGTCGATGCCTTCTTGGCGGGCGCCTTCTTCGCAGGGACCTTCTTGGCCGCGACCTTTGTGGCGGGGGCCTTCTTGGCAGGAGCCTTCTTGGCAGGAGCCTTCCTGGCCGGAGCCTTCTTGGCAGGAGACTTCTTCACAGGAGCTTTCTTCGCCGCCGCCTTCTTGGCGGAAGACTTCGTGGCAGGGGACTTCTTGGCAGGAGCTTTCGTCGCCGCCGCCTTCTTGGCGGGGGCCTTCTTGGCCGGGGCCTTCGTCGCTGCTGCCTTGGTGGCGGAACTCGTCTTCTTCGATGCGGCCATGTGCGCTCCTCTGGGCAGTGTGAGCGCCGGACTCTACCGGAGAACCACGCAGGATCGCCTGGATGATCAGCCTGCGACGGCGACGGTGATGACGGGTTCGCTCCCGTCGGCGCCGTTCACCCGCTCGGCATGCACCGAGGTGGCGAGCGTTTCGCCTGCGATGAGATCACGGTGGACGTCCATCGCGTCGATCCACTCGTCGCTCGCCAGCACCGACAGCTCGATGCGATCGGAGACGTCGAGGTCGGCGTCCCGACGCGCCTGCTGGACGAGCCGCACGAGATCTCGGGCGCGTCCCTCCACCTCGAGCTCCGGGGTCACGTCGATGTCGAGCGCGATCACGCCCGCATGGGCGCCGAGGCCGGCGCTCGCCTGGTCGCCGGAGGCCACCAACTCGAGCGAGTACTCCCCTGGTTCGAGCGCCACGCCGCCGACCACGACGACATCGCCGTCGACGGCCCAATCACCGGCCTTGTGGGCCTTGATCACCTGCTGGACGTCCTTGCCGAGCCGGGGTCCGAGCTTGGCCGGCACCAACTGGAGCCGTTCTGTCGCCACGGAGGCGACGTCCGTCGTGAGTTCGACGTTGCGAACGTTGACCTCGTCAGCGATCACGTCGACGAAGTCGGCCAGACGGTCGGCGTCCGCCGACGCGACGGTGACGCTGTTGAGCGGCAGTCGAACACGGCGTTGATGCGCCTTGCGCACCGACAGCGTCGCCGAACAGACGTCGCGCACCAGGTCCATCGTGTCGACGAGGTGGTCGTCGGCGGGAAGCTCGTCGAGGGCGGGCCAGTCGGTGAGGTGCACGCTCGTAACGTCCGCTGACGCGTCGCCGGTGTGCAGCCCGCCGTAGATCTCCTCGGACAACAACGGCAGCAACGGCGCAGCGACACGTGCGAGCACCGACAGCACCGTGTGCATCGTGTCGATGGCGTCGTGGTCGCCGGCCCAGAACCGATCGCGGCTACGCCGGACATACCAGTTGGTGAGCACGTCGAGGTGCTCGCGCACCACCTGACAGGCACCGAAGAGGTCGTAGGAATCGAGCGCTTCGGTCATGTCGGCGACGAGCGCTCGCGTCTTGGCCAACACGTACCGGTCGAGCACGTTCGTCGAGTCGGTCCGAACGACGCCCTGATAGTCCGCAGCGTTGGCGTACAGCGTGAGGAAGTACCACGAGTTCCACAACGGGAGCAGCACGTGGCGCACCGTGTCGCGCATACCGTCCTCGGTGACCATGCCGTCGCCGCCGCGCAGGATCGCCGACGACAACAGATGCCACCGCATTGCGTCGGCTCCGTGGGTGTCGAACATCTCCCGAGGGTCCGGGTAGTTGTTCAGGCTCTTGGACATCTTGCGGCCGTCGTCGCCCAACACGTTGCCGTGGCTCACGCAGTTGGCGAACGCCGGCCGGTCGAACAGGGCCGTGGCGAGGACGTGCAGGGTGTAGAACCATCCACGCGTCTGGCCGATGTACTCGACGATGAAGTCACCCGGGTAGTGGTGCTCGAACCAGTCCTGGTTCTCGAAGGGGTAGTGCACCTGGGCGAACGGCATCGAGCCCGACTCGAACCAGCAGTCGAGCACCTCCGGAACACGACGCATCATCGATGCGCCCGTCGGGTCGTCGGGATTCGGCCGGACGAGGTGATCGACCTCGGGACGGTGCAGGTCCGTGACGGTGACACCGAAGTCGGCTTCGAGTTCGGCGAGCGAGCCGTAGACGTCGGTTCGCGGGTAGGTCGGATCGTCCGACTGCCACACCGGGATCGGCGACCCCCAGAACCGGTTCCTGCTGATCGACCAGTCGCGTGCGTTCTCGAGCCACTTGCCGAAACTGCCGTCCTTGATGTGTGCCGGCTGCCAGGTGATCTGCTGGTTGAGTTCGACCATCCGGTCCCGGATCGCGGTGACCTGCACGAACCACGACGAGATCGCCCGGTACACCAACGGCTGCGAGCAGCGCCAGCAGTGCGGGTACGGGTGGTCGTAGGTGGCGTGACGCAGGACGACGCCACGCTCCTTGAGCGTTCGGATGACCGAAGGATTGGCATCGAAGACGTGCGTGCCCGCCCAGTCGGACACCTCGGCGGTGTAACGGCCGTGCTCGTCCATCGGACACACCGTCGGGATGCCCGCTGCGTTGGCGACGACCTGGTCCTCCTCACCGAAGCCGGGGGCGAGGTGGACGATGCCGGTGCCGTCGTCGATCGACACGAAATCCGCAGCGAGCACCCGGAACGCGTTCTCGGTGTCGGCGAAGTAGTCGAACAGTGGCGTGTAACGACGGCCGACCAGTTCCGAGCCCTTCATCGTGCCCACGGTGGTGCCCTGTCCGAGTTCGGCGGCATAGCTGCCGAGCAGCGCCTCGGCCAGTACGTAGCGGGTGCCGTCGAGGTCGACGACCACGTAGTCGATGTCGGGTCCGACCGCGAGGGCGAGGTTCGACGGCAACGTCCATGGTGTGGTGGTCCACGCCAGGAGCCGTTCGCCGCTCTCCAGTTCGAACCCGACGGTGAGTGCGGGATCCTGGCGATCCCGGTAGACGTCGTCCATGCGCGTCTCGGTGTTCGACAACGGAGTCTCGCAACGCCAGCAGTAGGCGATGACGCGGAACCCCTCGTAGATCAGGCCCTTGTCCCACAACGTCTTGAACGCCCACATCACGCTCTCCATGTAGGTGAGGTCGAGGGTCTTGTAGTCGTTGTCGAAGTCGACCCAGCGGGCCTGTCGGGTGACGTACTGGCGCCAGTCGTCGGTGAACTGCAACACGCTCGTGCGGCAGGCGTCGTTGAACTTGTCGATGCCGAACGCCGTGATGGCGGGATGACCGGAGATGCCGAGTTCCTGTTCGGCCTTCACCTCGGCCGGCAGTCCGTGGCAGTCCCAACCGAATCGACGCTCGACACGCCGGCCACGCATGGTCTGGTATCGGGGAATGGCGTCCTTGACGTAGCCGGTCAGCAGGTGACCGTAGTGAGGCAGACCGTTGGCGAACGGAGGACCGTCGTAGAAGACGAACTCGTTCGAGCCGTTGTCACCAGGCGCACGCTGATCGATCGACTCCTGGAACGTGTCGTCCTTCGCCCAGCGAGCAAGAATCTCCTCCTCGAGTCGAGGGAAGTTCGGCCGGGGGTCGACGTCTGGGTAGGCCACGCCACGATGCTACCGACGCGGCCCGACGCCCGGACGAAGGGTTGCGCCGCCCGAGCGGGTGCGTGATCCGTCAGGGGCGGTCGTCTTCGAACGAGAACCGGAAGTCGTCCTCGTCGCGTTCATTGCGCTCATGGCCTTCATCGCTGTCGCCGCCGAACACCGGCATCGCTTGGGTCGGATCGTCGCTGACATCGGCCCACGGTTCGTCGCCTGCGGTCGCCTCTGGCGCCGCCGGCGCTTCGTCTTCGGCGATGTCGGTCATGATCACGAGGTCGTCCCCGTTGGCGTGGTCGACGGGGTCGTCACCCTCCACCGCATCGTCACGGTCACTCGACGTCGATGCATCATCCGATGCCGACAGCAGTGGAGGCCGAGCCTCGCCGAGCCCGCCCGGGATGCGCTCGGTGATGTCGACGAGCGATGTCGCAGCATCGCGCAGCCGGCTGCGCTGCTCGGCGAGGAACAGCTCGAGCTGTTCGACGTCGGACTCGAGAAAGTCGCGGCGAGCCTTGAGCGCATCGACCTCGCCGGCAATTGCCGTGCGTTCGGCGTCGCCGAGCCGTCGAGCTTCGGTGCGGGCCTCGTCGAGGAGCTGTGCTGCCATCTCACGGGTGGAATCGCGCGTCGTCGCCGCTTCGTTGTTGGCTGCGCCGAGGATCCGTGCTGCCTCACCTCGCGCCTCTGCGACCGTCATGTCGGCAGTTCGTTGCGCAAGCAGGAGCGTTCGACTGATCGTCTCCGCCTCCTCCACCGATGCATCGACGGCGACGGTCGGCGAGCTGGCAGCCGACTCGGAGACCTCCTGCAGACGGGCAACTGCTGCACGTGCCCTCGCCTCCATGGCGGTCGACTGGTTCTGGGCACGTTCGAGTTCGTCAGCGACATCGTTGAGGAAGACCCGGACCTCGTCGGGGTCGGCGCCCTTGCGCACCGACTTGAACTCGGCGCTCCTGACGCGTTGGGGACTCATCTCCATGGTGTGCTCCTGTGTCGTCAGTCGTCGTACTCGTCGTAGCGCTGCGTACGCTGCGGCGGCTTCAGGAGGTAGACGCCGGTTGCGACCTTCTCCATCGACCCGTCGAGTGCATAGCAGATGCCGCTTGCGAAGTCGATCAGCCGGCGAGCGATCTCGCGCTCGGTGCCCTCGAGGTTCATGATGACCGGCTGGCCCTCCTTGAACTTGTCGGCGACCTCTTGGGCCTGATCGAACCGCCGCGGCCTCACGGTGTGGGGTTCCATGGATCCTCCCGAAACGCTGCGCATGGTGGGCTGGGGGGTCTGACTCGGCCTGACCTGGACGCCGGAATCATCCGTGCGTCCGTTGGCGGCGCGCCGCGAGGGCGACGCGTCGAAATCACGTGACGGGAAGCTCGGTCGGGCCGACACCGTACGAACGGTCGGTTCCGGCTCCGGTTCCCAACCTCGTTGGCTCGCGCCCGCGCCGGAGCCACTGGGTCGCGCCTCGACGTCGCGTTGCCCACGACTCGGACGCGACGGAGCCTCGGGCTCGTCGTAGTCGTCATAATCGTCGTACGCATCGTCGGGACCGAGACCCAGGTAGTCCATGGTCCGTTTCCAGAGTGACATGCATTCCTCCTGCCGGGCCGCAGGCTAGCCCAGCGTGTGGCATCCGAGGTGGACGCCCACATCAGCGCACCGGTGCGAAAGATGTCAGCGCAAACGGGGTCAGGGCGAACGGGGTCGGGACGAACGGGTCAGGACGGGGGCGGCGTGCGGGCAGGGCGTTCGCCGAACAGTGCCGTGCCCACACGAACCTGTGTGCTGCCTTCCGCGACGGCGACCTCCACGTCGGCACTCATCCCCATCGAGCACTCGTCGAGGCCGAGGCGATCGACCAACGCTCGGACCTGCCGGAAGCCGGATCGCGCCGCCTCGACGTCGCTCCCGGTCGGCCCGACCGTCATCAGACCCCGAACGATCAGGCCGTGGTCGATCGCACGTCCGACCAGACTCGGTGCGTCGTCGAGGGTGCAGCCACCCTTCGCCGGATCGCCGGAGGTGTCGACCTGCACCAGCACGTGCGCCCCGGGGGCCCTTTTGGCGACTTCGTCGATCACCGAGACGCGATCCAGGCTGCACCACACGTCGACCAGGCCGGCCAACTGTCGGACCTTGTTGCGTTGCAGCCTGCCGATGAAGTGCACCGGGGGGCGCAGGCGTTCGATGATGTCGCGCTTGTCCAGGACCTCCTGGGCGTAGTTCTCGCCGATTGCGTCGCACTCGGCGGCCACGGCGGCGGCGATCGCTTCGGATCCGAAGCCCTTGGTCACACCGACGACGGCGACCCGGTGGCTCCAACGCCGTTCGACGGCGTCGATGCGAACTCGCAGCTCCACGAGCCGAGCCTGCACCTCGGCGACGTCGATGCCCATCATTCCTCCTCGAACCAGGCGATGAGGGCGTGGCGTTCGACGTCGGCGCGCCGGCGGTGCGATCGAAACCGCGGGTCACAGCCCGTGCATACGCCGGCGACATCGAGTGCGATGTTGCGACGAGCCAGTCCGGCAACGACAGCCGCAGGGACATCGAGCGCGCGTGTGCCCCACCCCGTCGATCCGATCACCGCCTGCACCGATGCACCGACACCGCTCGCGACTCGTTCGAGGTCGACCTCGCCGAACTCGTAGCAGCAGGCGTGGATGCACGGGCCGAGCACTGCGGCTGCGACGCTCGTGCCCGTCGATTCGACGGCGTCTACAGCAACGTCGATGACGCCGTCGGCAAGACCGCGCCAGCCACCGTGGGCCACGACCCGCGTCGTCCCGTTCGCCCCGAACAGTGCGAGCGGCGCACAGTCGGCGACCCACACGGCCAACATCTCGTCGGATCGGTCGGCCAGGAGGACGTCGCCGGTGGCGGCGAGCGGCCACGCCGGCACCGGCAGCGCATCGACGGCGACGACGTCGACACCGTGCACCTCGTCGAGCATCACCCACGGCGCCCCGGTCAGCGCGAGTTGGCGACGTTGCAGCGTCGCGATGTCGACGCGTTCGGGATGGATGTCACCGTCTGCGCACTCGGTGACCGCAGCGACTGCGACGCTCCCTGCGATGTTGCGCCGCAGGAGTTCGAGCATGTCGTGCGACCGGAACGAGCGCTCGGCCCGGACCTACTTCAGGAACGACGGGACGTCGAAGTCGTCGTCGTCATCCGCGTCGGCCAACGGGTCCTCGTCGTCGTCGGAGCCGAAGAGTTCGGTGATGCGCGTCGAGGTGGTGCGGGGACCGTCGTCGCTCGTGCTGCGCAGCGGGGCCGGCTCGTCGAGACGATCGAACCCGGCAGCGATCACCGTGATGCGCACTTCGTCGCCCATCTCGTCGTCGATCACGGTGCCGAAGATGATGTTGGCGTCCTGGTGGGCCACGCCGTGGATGATCTCGGCCGCGGCATTCATCTCGAACAGGCCCATGCCGGACGGGCCGGTGATGTTGAGCAGGACGCCGCGGGCGCCGTCGATCGCCGATTCGAGCAGCGGGCTCGAGATCGCCGCCTTGGCTGCGTTCACGGCGCGGTCGTCGCCACTCGCCTGACCGATTCCCATCAGCGCCGAGCCGGCATTGGAGAGCACCATCTTCACGTCGGCGAAGTCGGTGTTGATCAGACCGGGTGTGGTGATCAGCCCGGTGATGCCGGACACACCCTGGAGCAGGACCTCGTCGGCCATCTTGAACGCATTGAGCACGCTGGTCTTGTCGTTGGCCACGGTGAGCAACCGATCGTTCGGGATGACGATCAGGGTGTCGACCTTGTCCTTCAACTTCTGCACACCGTTGTCGGCCTGGACCGCTCGGCGACGCCCTTCGAAGGAGAACGGTCGGGTGACGACACCGATGGTGAGCGCGCCGGCCTCGCGTGCGATCTCGGCGATGACGGGTGCGGCACCGGTACCGGTCCCGCCGCCCTCACCTGCGGTGATGAACACCATGTCGGCGCCGCGCACCATCTCCTCGATCTCGTCGTGATGCGCTTCTGCTGCGGATCGACCGACCTCGGGATCGCTCCCGGCGCCGAGCCCACGGGTGAGGTCGCGACCGACGTCGAGCTTCACGTCGGCGTCGCTCATGAGGAGCGCCTGCGCGTCGGTGTTGACGGCGATGAACTCGACGCCCTTCAACCCGGCATCGATCATCCGGTTGACGGCGTTCACGCCACCACCGCCGACGCCGATGACCTTGATCACGGCGAGATAGTTCTGCGGAGCGCCGACCATCAGCGGGTCCTCCAAGTGTGTGGGTTCATGATGATTCGGATCGTTTCAGCCGTTCGAACAGGGAATACGGCACATCCTGTCAGGTTCGACGCTCACAGGTGTGGACGCTCACCGTACCGTGACTTCCGACGTGGAGACGTCAATCACCGCCACCGGCTTGTCGCCGACGTCCTCGAGCGTCCGCTGGAGACGGACGAGTTTTTCGATCTGGGAGTTCTCGCCGAGCGCGGAGCCGAAGCGAACCTCCACGAGACCTCCATCCACCGGGCCAGCACCGCTCGTGAGCACCAGGACGAGGTCGGCGCCGTCGGGTGTCACGAGCATCGAGTCGACGCGGCTGCGGATGTCCGGAGTCAGCTTGGTGACGAGCGACGCCGCCGCCGAATACCCGATCGATGCGAATTGACCCGGTGCCACGTCGAGCGTGTCGGGACCGGAGATCCAGACGAGCGCGACCGGCTGACCGTCGACCAGCGACAGGACCCGGCCGTCGACATCGATCACGCGCACGCGGCCGTCGGCCCCCATCATCGCCGCCACCGGCGTGCGCTCACGGATCTCGATCGACGCCGAATCCGGGAACGAGGTGCTCACCCGTGCGTCGCGAACCCACGGGATCGCCTCCACGTCGGCTTCGACGGCAGCGGTGTCGACGAGCAGCACCGCCGTGCCGGTGAGGTCGTCGACCACGGCGTCGAGGGCGGCTCGGTCGGTGTACACGTTGCCGGTCACGGTCACCTGTTCGACCGCGAACAGCGACGATCCCAGCAGTGCCAGCACGGCGATCGCGATGACGACGAGGAACCCGGCCAGTGCCAGCCACCAGAGCCGGCGACGATTGGCGGATCGCTTGACACCGATTCGTCGTTGACGCAGGCGCGGTTCGATCCCGCGCGTCGACGCCTCCTGCGGCATGATCGCATCGGAGCTGCCGTCGTCGTCGATGAACACCGGCTGCGAACCCGAGTCGCGTTCGAGTTCGTCGTCGAGGTAGGCCGCGTCCGGCAGGTCGTCGCCGACGATCGAGATCGTGGCGCGCGCCGATGACGCCCGTGAAGCCGATGAGGCGGATGGAGCCGATGGAGCGGCTGCGGCCGGGTACGCCGGTGACGTGTCGGCGTCGGACTCGTGGTCATCTGCGAAGGCGCGTGAGAGTTCGATCAGGAGGGCGTCGTCGGGCAGTGACTCGCTCGGCACCGACGGATCGCCGTCACGACCGCCATCAGTACGGGCGGAGGTGCCGGCAGGGGTGATGGCGGCACCCTCGGACACCGTGTCCCGTCTGCGTCGCCAGACCATCAGAACACGTCACCCTCGTCGAAGCCGACCAGGCGGATCTCGCTGCGGAGCCGGTAGCCGCTGGTCTCCTCGACGCGTGCGCGAACGTGGGTCATCAACGCCAACACGTCGTCGGCCAGTCCGCCGTCGTCGGCCTGGATGAAGTTCGCGTGCTTGTCGGACACCGTGGCGGTCCCCAGTCGCTGGCCGCGCAGGCCTGCTGCGTCGACGAGTGCGCCGGCACTCACCTCGCCGGGCACCGGGTTGACGAACACCGACCCGGCGTTCTGGCCACCCGGCTGGTTGGCACGCCGCCAGGCAACGATCTCGCTGATCAGTCGCGCCGACGTGTCGGCGTCGCCGTGCTGCAGCTGCAACGTGGCGTCGAGCACGACGTGGTGCGGCCCGAGCCCACTCGAGCGGAAGCCGAGTCCGAGCTCGTCGACTGCGACGACGCGCTCGACACTTTCGACGAGGTCGAAGATGGTCGACTCGACCAGCGATGCGGCCATGTCAGAGCCGTGT
Organism: Ilumatobacteraceae bacterium; assembly: GCA_041745835.1. Taxonomy (GTDB): domain Bacteria; phylum Actinomycetota; class Acidimicrobiia; order Acidimicrobiales; family Ilumatobacteraceae; genus Sva-07. Next base: position 9,701 of record JBGTIA010000302.1, read on the forward strand.
CCGCCTGCGTTCATCCGTACAGCACCGCCGATCGATCCGGGAACGCCGACTGCCCACTCGAAGCCGGCGAGGCCGACCGCAGCGGTCTTGCGTGCGAGCACGGGCAGCGCGACCGCCGCCGAC
>JBGTIA010000303.1:0-2392 GCA_041745835.1 Ilumatobacteraceae bacterium
TGCCGACGAACTCGGCGATCTGCGCTTCCTCGAGCCCTACGTCCGCGAGGCCGTCGACGGCAGCCTGCAGATCGTCGAGCGTCCGTCTGCGTTCGACATCCAACTCGTCGAGTCGCACCACCGCCCGCTCCACAGTGCGCAACTGCTCTTCCTGTCGGCCGAGACGTTCCTTGTTCCACGCCCGCAGCACGCCGATCGCTTCCGATCGCATTCAGTGACCTCCGATGAGTCCGGGGCACGCGCCATTCGCGTACCCCCATTGGTATGACCCCACCTCCAAGCCGACACATCGGACCAACCCGCGATGCCACAAAGGAGCCCACGGAACGCCGGCACCCGATCGCGGCCCAGCAACCAATAGTCACCCGTCGACAGACACACGGACCGACCACCGCCCGTGGCAAGGAACCGCCGTGGCGACGCGGCCGCTCCGTCAATCCGGTCGCGAGGTTTCCGACGCGTTCCCGACTCAGTGGACCACGTCCCAACCGTGATTGCACAGACTATTACCCGGTGGTGAACGGCGGCGCGGCCGAAGCTTCGGCGGGGTGGGTTGACGTCCTGAGGGACCATGTTGTCGATCGCGAAGCTCCGTGTCGGACAGGAGGCATACCACCTGTCCGGAGTCGCCCAGTCACTCGACGAGTACTACACGGGAGCTGGGGAGGCGACCGGCGTGTGGGTCGGCGGCGGAGCCGCCCGGCTCGGATTGCGAGGCGACGTGGATGCGGATTCGCTGCGCGCCGTCCTCGCCGGGATGGCTCCAGGAACGGGCGGCCTCGATCCCAACGGCAAGCAGATCCACCCTTCCGCACGCCGTGTTCCCGGCTTCGATCTCACCTTCAAGGTACCGAAGTCGGCCAGCGTGCTGTACGCCGTCTCCGACGACCCAAGGGTGCAAGGCGCCGTGATCGAAGCCGGCGAAGCGGCTGCGAGAGAAGCAGTCGCTTGGCTCGTACGCGAAGCGATCCGGGCACAGCGCGGGTCGCACAACAAGGCCTGGCTCGACAAACTTCGAGCCGAAGACCCCGATGCTGCACGACGCCACGGGCCACGTCGCATCACGACCAGCGGCGTCGTCGGCGCTGCGTTCAGGCACCGAACGAGTCGGGCCGCCGATCCGCTTCTCCACTGGCACGTTCTCGTTGCGAACCTGGTGGAGGGCAACGATGGCCGTTGGTCGGCCTTCGCCCATCCGGACCTCTACCGCGCAGCTCGCACTGCCGGCGAGATCTTCCAAGCCGCTGTCCGGCGCGAGCTCACAGCATCGCTTGGCGTCGACTGGGCACCCGGCCGACACGTCCAGGAGATCGCCGGCATCCCGTCGGCAATTCTCGAGACGTTTTCCAAACGACGCGCCGAGATCGAAGCCTGGCTCGCAACTCACGGCTGCGCCGACACGCCGGCCGCAGCCCAGGAGGCGACGCTGGCGACGCGTCGAGGCAAGCCTGAACTGGAGGGTGAACGACTCGACGCTGGCTGGAAGCGAGAGGCGATCACCGCCGGCTGGGGGCCGGAGTCAGCGGCGGAACTCGTTGCCGTAGCAGCGGAGCGCACCGGCATCGATGCCGACGAGGAGGTCTGGAGACTGCCTGCCGACCCGCTCGTCGACCCCGAGACCAACGAGGTCGTCGCCACCGACCGAGCCGTCACTCCTGACGAATGGATCGCCGATCTTCTCCGCCGGCTCACCCAGGCGTCAACCACCTTCACTCGGTTCGACCTCACCGAAGCGGTCGCGGCCCGCCTCGGACCTGGCTCCACCCTCGACACCATCGAACGGATCGTCGCCCGGGCGCTTGCGTCCGATCAGGTGCTCGCAGTCCACCAGCCTGACCGCCCCTCCCCACGCGGACGCACCACCTACACCAGTCGCGAAGTGGTCGCCGTCGAGCAACGGCTCCTCGACACGCTCTCCCGGCTGGGTTCGCACTCAGCGGTTCCCGTCGCCGTAGTCGACGAGGCGATAGCCGAACGCTCGGGCATCGGCCACGACCAAGCGGCCGCAGCCCGGACGGTCTGCGCTACCACTGGCCCGATTGCCGTACTGGTCGGGCCCGCCGGCAGTGGAAAGACATACACACTCGACACCATTCGCCACGCCCATGAGGCGGTCGGGAACACCGTGATCGGCACCGCTCCCTCGGCCCGCGCCGCAATCGAACTCGCCAGCGGGGCGAACATCCCGTCCCGCACCATGCACTCGCTCCTCTCTGCGATCGAGCGAGGACACGTCGCCGTCGACGCCTCCACCGTGCTCGTCATCGACGAAGCCGGCATGGCCGACGTCCGTCTACTCGAACGTCTCACGACACAGGTGGCCAACTCCGGCGGTCGGATCATTCTCGTCGGCGACCACCACCAACTGCCGGAAATCGACGCCGGCGGAGGC
>JBGTIA010000304.1:0-7915 GCA_041745835.1 Ilumatobacteraceae bacterium
ACCGAACAGATCGCCTCCCACTGAGACCCGTACTCGTGCTCGTGATCGAGCACCATCCTCACCGCACGCTCGCGCAGCTCGTCGGGATACTTGCTTGGCATCACTCCATCCTCTCAAGGAACAGAGCCTCCACGAATCCCGGGGCGCTTCACACCTGCGCAACCAGATGTCCAAGGCGCCCGACCAACGTCGGGACGATGGTTGCGCCTGATACCGTCGAGCGCGAGCGGCGCAACCACGGGATGACATGCGCCTGGCGTTCGTTCAAGAGCTCGTAGGAGGAGCGATGAATACGTTGCGTCGGCTTATAACTCACGTGTCCGCAGACACCAGGCTTGCCCTCGGATTTCGTGTTGAACCGTTGAACAGTGGCTCTCGATACCGCCTGGGACGTGAGATCGTACGACTCTGCGTCACGAGTGACGCCTTCCTGGCGTTGCTGTGTTACCGGATACGGACTGCGCTGCGCGAGGCGGGTGTCCCGCTCATCCCGGCGCTGTTGCACCGAGCATCCATGGTCATCGGACAGGTGTCGATCGGCGACCCCGTCACTATTGAACCAGGGATCTACGTGCCGCATGGCAGCATCGTTGTCGACGGATTCACCTCGATTGGATCCGATTCGGTTTTATTTCCGTTCACGACCATTGGCCTGCTTGCAGGGGATTTCAAAGGACCAGTGATCGGTCGAGGCGTGCATGTCGGCACGGGCGCAAAGCTGCTCGGACCGATCACCATTGGTAATGATGTCCGTATCGGAGCGAACGCCGTCGTGTTGTGTGATCTTCCGTCGGGTGTGACGGCAGTGGGCGCTCCAGCCAGGGTGCTGACCTGATGTTCCGTCGTCGGAATCCGGTGGCCCGCACTCTGCGACGAGTTGACCGGCTCGTGAAGAGGGGCCGTTTCGCCGATGCGGTGGAGGCGCTGGACCGTGAAGAGGTTCGTGTCCGCGATCTCGGGATCGAGCGCCGTCTTCGCCGCTTGCGTCATGAGGTGGGCGCCAAAATGGACCGTTCACCCTCAGGGGCATCGTGGCCGCCGCACTACTCGGACCGTTTTGCGGACTCCGTCGGAATCGTGGATATTTCCCGAGCCGACCTCACGGTCGACACCCTTCGCGCTGGCGTATTGGGCCAAGGTGCGGCCATCGTGCGCGGGCTGTTCGACGAGGATGCGACCTCTGCTCTGAGAGGCGCGGTGGAATCTGCGTTCGATGCGCGAGATCGATTCGACGCTGGTGACACAAGTGCGGAGGTCAGGGCGCGGTACGACCCATTCGAGCCGATGGAGGGTGATGACTTCGAGGAAATCTTCCGAGGGTGGATCAAGGAGGGCGGGGGCGTGCTCGCTGCCGACTCACCACGGTCATTGGCGATCATGTACGAGCAGTATCGAAGGGCGGGCGTCTTCGAACTGGTCGACGGCTATTTCGGCGACGAGGGAGCGCTGTCGGTACTGAAGACGACGTTGCGCATCGTGCAGCCGTCGACGTCGGCAGACGCTGGTTGGCATCAGGATGGAGCGTTTCTCGGCGAGGACATCCGAAGCCTGAACCTCTGGTTGGCCCTGTCGCATTGTGGGCGTGACGCAGCGTCCCTCGACATCGTGCCGCGCCGAGTCGAACACATCGTCACCCCAGGGGCTGTCGGGGCGGCGTTCGACTGGTCGGTGTCGAACGCCGACGTCGTCCCGTTGTGCCCTGACGGACTGTGGGTCCGGCCCGAATTTGCTCCAGGCGACGCGATTTTCTTCGATCACATGAACATGCACCGCACCGGAGTCGATCCGTCGATGACGGAATCCCGTTACGCGATCGAGTCGTGGTTCTTCGAGCGCAGCTCGTATCCCCACGCACAGATACCGATGTCGACCAGATACTGAGCTCGACACGGTGATCCAGGAAGATGGGAGGCGCCGTCGGGTTGGCTATGTTCATTGACAATCAAGTGCTCGACGTCACAACGACGAGTTGAGCGGGTCTTCACGAATCAGGTGCTGAGCATGTACTCCACGTCCTATGACAACACGCGTCTGTTCCTACGCACATGCGTGCTCCGACACTCGCGACTCGCCGCCCAGACCGATCTCTCAGCCTTGATCGTCGGCGATCGCGATCGCGACGCCGACCTTTTGCCGCTGTTCGCTGCAATGAACGGTACGTGCACATCGCTCGAGGTGACCGCGGTCGGCACGGTTCTCGAGTTCGGTGACGCTGTGTTCGACATCGTCGTTGCCAGCCAGTCGTTCGTGCGACATCGGAATCACTCCAAGCTGTTCGGGGAGATGAACCGTGTTATACGAGACGACGGGTTGATCGTCGTGATCGCGCCGGCGACCGGGACACCTCGAGGACACGAGGAAGTTGCGTACGGATTCGATTCCGACAGGTTGCAAGCGCTCGCGATCGAGCACGGCACCACCTTGATCGACACATGGACCGATCGTCGCGGGCTCCAGGGGGTCGTGGTCGGCGTGTTTTCCCGAGTGGACCGCGTCGATGCTGCAGCGCCGCTTCCGTCTGACGATGTGCTCGGTGTCCGAGTTCAGAACCGGTTCCCCGCTGAACTCGTTCCCGAACACGAGATCCGTACCGGCGTCGAGCCCTCCTTCGAGTTCCTCGTCAGGGTGCACCAACATCTGGAGCCGCGCTCGTACCTCGAGGTCGGAGTGTTCACGGGTTTCAGTTTGGGCCTCAGTTGCTGCCCGTCGATCGGTATCGACCCCTATCCCGAGCTCGACGTCGCCTTGAACGACCAGACCGTCGTCGAAGAGATGACCAGCGACGACTACTTCATGTTCGAGCAGGTCCCCTCCGAGATGGTGCCGCTCGATCTGTCCTACATCGATGGATTGCATCTCATCGAGAACGTGTTGAAGGACTTCATGAACATCGAACGACACTGTTCGGCGACATCGGTGATCATGATCGACGATGTCTTCCCGAACCATCGAGTTCAAGGTTCTCGTACTCGGGTGTCACAGAACTGGACCGGAGACGTCTGGAAGATCGCCGAAATCCTGAAACGCCACCGTCCTGATCTGCTGGTTATTGCAGTCGACAGCGAGCCGACCGGGACGCTCGTGGTCTTGGGGGCTGATCCGGAGAACGACGAATTGTGGCGCCGATATGACGAGATCCTCGATTGGGCAGTTGGCAGCTTAGTTGAACCCCCCGATTCTGTGGTCGGTCGTTCGGGCGCGTTTGATCCAACCGATCCGTTGCTCGCACATATCTTCGGGCAGGTGCGCGACGCTCGGTCCGTCGCCGGCTCGAACGTCGTCACTCGATGTAGACAGTTGGTCACCGAAGCCGTACCTCGCGTTCTCGCGGTGACCCGATGAGGTCCCTGCTCTCGGTCGTAGTCGTCAGTTACAACATTCCCCGCGAGTTGCCAAGGACGCTGGCGACCCTCATGCCGAGCTACCAGCGAGCAATGACATGCGACGACTACGAAGTCATCGTCGTCGACAACGGCTCCGAACGTCGCTTCGACGTCAGCCAGATTGACACTGAAGGCCTGGATCTGCGCACCATCGATCTCGATGGGTCCTCACCGAGTCCGGTCAGGGCAGTGAATGCAGGGCTGAATGCGTCGTTCGGGCGGTATGTCGGAGTTTTTCTCGATGGTGCGCGGATGCTGTCACCTGGGCTGCTCGGAGCCGCACGCGAGGCGCTCGAAATGGACGATCGAGTGATCGTCGCAACCCGCGGACGATATCTCGGTTCTCAATTGCAGCGGGACGCAGCGCTGCGTGGGTACAACCAAGACGCGGAGGACGGCCTCCTGACCTCCGTGCCATGGGAGACTCAGGGTGATCGGCTCTTCGATGTTTCGGTGTTCGACGAGTCGAGCGGGCCGACGTGGTTCTCTCCGATCGCCGAGAGTAATGGCCTGTTCATGTCACGGGTACTCTGGGCGGAACTTGGTGGGTTCGACACCGCCTTCAACATGCCAGGAGGAGGTCTTGTCAACCTCGACACGTGGCGGCGAGCAACGCAGCTGCCGCGCACTCGAATCGTCCACTTGTTGGGAGAAGCGACATTTCATCAGTTCCACGGCGGTGTCGCCACGAACGGGAGTCTCGAGGTCATCGAGGAGTTCGAACTCGACTACGAGCGGATTCGTGCCCAGACGTACACCCTGCCGGACGTCGAGGTGACGTTGCACGGCTCGTTTCGGGCAAAGGTGCCACCGACCGAGTTGGCTGAATCCCCTCGCTTCGTGCGCACACCCACACTCCCTGTGCCGATCAGCCCGCGTCTCGAGCGGATCGTGCGGCGGTTGCCTCGTCAGGCGCGGGGGAGTGGCGCCCGGATCGCTCGTATCGCCACATCCGTGAAGCGACGAACCCTGACTGCAGATCTTCAGAATCGACGCAGCGACCATGAACTTGCCGACCTGGTGCGGACGTCAGGACTCTTCGACTCGCAGTGGTATTGCGAGCGGTATGCGGACGCTGCAGCGAGCGATGTCGACCCGGCTCTGCACTACGTGCGTCATCGAGCGGCCCCAGCGCGCGCCCCTGGCCCGGCGTTCGATGGTGCGGCATACCTTGACCGCTTTCGAGATGTCGATGATGCCGGTTGGGATCCGCTTCTCCACTACCTGCGCCATGGCCGGGCCGAAGGCCGTCGCATCGAGAGATTCGACGTCAATGATCCGGTAAGACGTCGCTTGGATCGTGAACTGATCGAGTCCAGCGACCTGTGGGATCGACACTGGTATTTCGAGGCGTACCCGGCTGCGCGGGCGACCGGTCAGCAGGCAATCGAGCACTACGTGGACTTCGGTGGCCAACGCGGGTATCACCCGTCGCAAGACTTCGACGCGATCAAATATGTCGCAGCGAAACCAGGCGACGAGATCGCTCGGATCTGCCCGCTCGCCCACTACCTCCGAGTCGGCCACGCGACAGGAGTGAACCCCGAACCGGTCGACTCCTACGGTGCGGCTCAACGTGAACTGGATGCACTGCTGGTGTCGGAGAGCGGCCTGTTCGACGGCGACTTCTACATACGTCAGCACCCGTCGGTGGCCGAGTCGGGCCTCGAGCCAGTATGCCACTATCTGATGTTCGGGTGGCGTCGAGGCTGGAACCCCGGCCCACGCTGGGACGCAGGCCGATACGAATCGGCCAATCCTGACGTGGCTGAAGCCGGGTTGAACCCATTGCTGCACTACCTGAGCTGCGGCCGAGCTGAGGGACGGCCAGGCGCAGACGTCGTGAGTCCTTGAGGTCGGTCGGCGGCGGGACGCGCCACCCCAGACGATGCGGGACACGGCACTAGGGTGGCCATGGTGCCCCTCCAGACCGACCCCGATGTGATCCTCGAGGAGGAACCCGTCGAAAAATCGGCGTCGCCGAACTGGTGGACCGGGCTCGATGCGAAGAGCGCTGCCTGGGCGGCCATCGGAGTCGGAGGCGTGCTCCTCTTCGCGTCACGAATGCTGATGGTCGTGCGCGATAGTGGGCTTCTCCAGTACAACGACTACTGGCCGATCATGGGCGACCTACTCCGCTCCGACGGGTCGCCTCGGTTCGGCGAATTCTTCGAGTTTCGCAACGAGCACCCGATTGTCGTGGCCAAGGTGTTGTACTGGCTGAACGCGCAGCTGTTCGCAGGCTCGAACGAGACCCTCGGGTTCGTCGTGGTCGCTATCGTGCTTGCGCAGGTCGTCGTCTTGGCGGTGCTCGCACTCAGAACCCTGCCCGCTGCGGCGACTGTTCGAGTCGCGTTCACGATCGCAGCGAGCGCGCTGCTGTTCGCTCCACAGGGGGCCTGGAATTTTTACAAGGCGATGAGCGGTTCAGCATGGCTAAGTGCCAACCTGTTCGCGCTGCTCGCACTTTGGTTGCAGCATCGCCGGTGTCGCTGGTTGGCCGTTGCGATGGCCGTACTGGCGAGCATGAGCTACGGCACCGGTTTGCTCGTGTGGCCCGCTCTCGCTGTGGCAGGAGCGGTCCACGATCGTCGAACGCGCCCGCGACCCGAGTACGTGGCGGGGTTTCTCGTCACCGGCGTCTGGCACATGTGGGCGAGGAACGGTGAGAACACGGCATTCATCGAGAGTGTGGCGCGCGGCCGATTCGAAGGATCGGCGTACTCACCCGGCTATCTCGGCCGCGTGCGGGTGGCTGCTGAGCTGGTTGGTTCGATCGGCGTCGGACCAAGCGAGCTGATCGGCTGGTTCGTCATCATGTCGGGTCTCGGCTTGGTCGTCTGGGCTGCGCGGTCGCGCCCAGAATTGGCGCCATGGGTGGGCTTCGTCGTTTTCGGCCTGGGAGGGGTGGTCCTCATGGCCTTCGGGCGCGGGCTGGTCCTCGAACTGTTTGGAACACAGAGTCGCTATGCGTCGCTCAGCGCATTGATCGCCATCGGATGGCTGGCGCTCGCGATTTCGTGGGCTCGAGAGAAGAGCGAGGCGTGGCAACGACGACCGTCGTCGTTCGACGCAGCTACATCTGCACTGTTGTGTGTGACACTCGGAGCGTGGTCGTACTTCGGCGGCGCCCAACCAATGATCGACCGGAAGGAGGGCCTGGCAACACAGGCGCAGCTCCGATCGCTGTTCCTCCTCGACCTCGCTGACGGTGCGAAGGTGTCGCTGCTCGCAGAGTTGATCCCTCCGATCACCGACCGGTTGCAGACGATGGGACACTTTCCCTTCGACGGCCGAGGGCTGGCGTGTGGCCAAGGCGGAGACGTCGCGCCGGTGGTGAACGGTCTGCCTCTGGTTGTGAACTCGATCGGCACGCCGACGGAGATCAGTGCGGCTCCCGGCGCTTCGCAGTACACGGTGGAGGTTCCGCGCGGCGGCTCTCCGGTCGACTGCCTGATCGTTGTCGACGCCTCGAGAAGGATCGTTGGGCTCGGCTCACGCGTGTCTGGCTCGGATCCCAGCGCCAGTACCGCCGGGTTCACCGTCGTGGTCCGCACTGCGGCCGATTCCCCTCAGCTGCTCGCTACCGATGGTGACGTGATTCGACTCGTCACCGAATGATCCGAGACGGCGCCTTCGAGAGACCCTGCCGAGCGGCTTGGGCCGCTGGGTGGTCAGCGGAGTGCGATGCCGGCTTTGGTGGCTTCGCGTTGCAGGTCGTGGGCGACCATCATCTTGACGAGGGCGGGGAAGTCGACTTCGGGTTCCCAACCCAGCTTCGTGCGTGCTTTCGACGCGTCACCGATCAACAGGTCGACCTCTGCCGGGCGCAGGAACTTCGGGTCCTGACGCACGTAGTCAGCCCAGTTGTCGATACCGACCTCGCCGAACGCGCGGCGCACCAGATCCTCGATCGAATGGGTCTCACCCGTGGCTAACACGTAATCGTCGGGTTGATCCTGCTGCAGCATCATCCACATGCCCTTCACATAATCGCCGGCGTAACCCCAGTCACGCTTCGAATCCAGATTGCCGAGGACCACCTCTTCTTGCAAGCCCAGCTTGATCCGGGCAACCGCGTTCGTGACCTTGCGCGTGACGAACTCCAGACCGCGTCGTGGGCCTTCATGGTTGAACAGGATTCCCGACGACGCGTGCAACCCGTACGACTCGCGGTAGTTCACCACGATGTCGTGACCGAACACCTTCGCACACCCATACGGGCTGCGCGGATGGAACGGTGTCAACTCGGTCTGCGGCGTCTCACGCACCTGGCCGAACATCTCCGACGACGACGCCTGATAGAACCGGATCGGATTGTTCTGCGAACCGCCCACCATGCGCACCGCTTCCAACATGCGCAACACACCCAACCCGGTGATGTTCGCCGTCAACTCCGCCTGCGAGAACGACAGCGCCACAAACGAGATCGCACCCAGGTTGTACACCTCATCGGGCTGACACGCCTCCATCGCCGACACGATCGACGGTAAGTCCGCCAAATCACCCGACACCAGCTCGATGAACGGCAA
>JBGTIA010000305.1:0-12752 GCA_041745835.1 Ilumatobacteraceae bacterium
TCCCCACATCGTCACCCGCATCATCGGCGAGGTCCTCGCCGACATCGATTCCCGCTCGGTCTGATCGCTGCGAAGTCCAGTCGGCAAGGGGGAGCGAGTGTGCTCACCCCGGCGAAACTGGGGCCGCGCTCGATGGCCACCGTGCGGACCTCGAAACCCATTGGCGTCGTGGTCGCCGCGCGTGTACGGTTATCTCCATCGCACATCGGATGTGCGAGTCGAGCACCGCTCGACAGCCCCTGCCCCAGACCTCGGCAGCGCAGTTTCAGATGCGCCAGCAGGAGGAGAGGAGGCAGAGGAGCCCACGCCGCCACGATCGACCCGAGCGACGCTCCGCCGCTCTGCCCGTGACGATCGATCCACTCAACAAGTCTCTGCGCCGCCCGCCCCGGCGCAGACGTGCCCGCTGTCGGCCGGACGCTGATCCCCGTCGGAACCGTCGACGGCGGGCAATCTCGCGGTGCGGTTGCGCCAGGCAGCCGCATCCCCTCGGTGCCGTCCCTACCAATACTGAACTCCTTCTGAGTGGCAGCGTGACGGACCCAACTTCACCCGAGCAGCACCCTCCCCCGGATGCTGCTCGGGTGGACAACCAACCGCTCCACCACGTAACTCCGAGGTTCGGGCGTTGGCCGGGATTCCCGTATGTCTTCTCGCGGCTCGTCCTCTACCATTTCCCGACACCCCGCCGGGTTGGGGCCTCAGGAACTGGCAGATCACCAGGTGCTATAGGCGCTCTTGAGGCAACGCAAATCGCGTGATTTGGAATGTCAACGCCGCGGAGTTGGAACGTCCGAGGTTAGGACCCGACCACTTTTTGCCCTTTGATGGCACTTCTCATCACGGTGTCGATCGGTCAGCAGGTCGGGGAGACACAGCGTGATCGGGTGGCGTCGCGCTGAGGTCGTCGTCGGCAGCCGAACGGCGTGCACAGGTCGGAGGTGCCCGGATGTCACATTGGGGCCCTGAGCCAATCTCATCGAGGGCCTTGCCCTGGTCTCGACTTCGTCCGGCGTCGAGGGCGGCGGCGCTCCCACACGTCGTCGAGATCGAGCGACGGCAGTGCTTCCACGATTCGGACATGGGCGACGTCGCTGAAGCGCTTGTAGTGCTGAGAATCGATCGAGAACTCGTCGTAGCACTCTGAGTCGTTGCGAAGATGGAGTTCCGCGACGATTGCGCCGGTGAGCGGCTCGCTCATGCTCAACTTCTTGGCGAGCTTGCGCATGCCCATCGTGTAAAAGCCGAGTTTGTCGACCTTGCGAATTGCGACGACGGCGGCACCCGGTGTCCCGTCTGCGACCAAGTGGATCGGCACACCCTCCTTCTTGGTGATCCTGAGGGAGTAGGGGATTCCACCACCACCGATGTCGAGCTGCAGTGACGCAACACCTGGAAGGATCTCGTGCCATTCCTCGCCGGCGCCGATGCGGTTGAGGAGCTTCTCCAGTTCGCCGTCGCTTGGTTGGACGAACTCACCAGCGATCGCCGCATCCATGATCGCTAGCGGCTTGGCTCGGGCTCGGCCCTCAACGCGCCGACGGGTACCTGGTGCGACCAGGCTGCGGATCAACTCGACTTCGTCAGCCACCATCACGGCGAGGTCCCGCGGCGGGTTTGTGCTGAGCGGAAGCACACGCTCGGGAAGATGCTCAGCCAAATGCTCGCCGAACACGTCCGCGAGCACATCTGCGAAGAGCGTCAAGGCGGCCTGAGCCTGCACGTATAGCTGCTGTTCCGAGATGCTCAAGAGGTGGTGCTCTGCTGCGTCGCGCAGGGCGTTGAGCATCTGGATCGTCAGGGCTTGCTCCTCGACGAGGAACTTGACCGCGGCGTTGCTGAGACCCTGACGGACGCATGCGTCGAAGCTGATCGTCTGCGCGGCTGACGGACGCTCGCGGATCCTGCCGCCTCGTTCTACGAGCGCAGCCTTCATGAGCATCTCGAAGGCATGCGACAGATCGCGCAAGACCCGGTCAGCTCGTCCGCGATCGTCGGGCCGATTGAAGGCTTCGACTGCGAGGATCAGTGCGTCGACTGCTTTCGTTTTGAGAAGACGTGCCTCCTTCTTCACGAACGCCATTCTCGCGGAGATGAAGTCTCGATTCGGACTTCAGCATCATGGACTCGCTCACGATTGTTGAGCGCTAGGTGCAAACGCCGTGGGTGACTTCCACGTTCCGCGTCGCGTGCAGGCCGCCGGCCACCAGCGGACGGACGTGTGCCAGATGCCAGACTCACGTACGTCGACCGGTTGCCCACAGATGCGGCACCGCCAACCGGCGGCGCTACCGCGCTGGTCGAGCTTGTCGCGCCACACGACCGATTTCACGTGTCCCGGCTCGACGGTACCGTACCGGCGCTGTTGTCTACACCTGACGGCCGGCGTCGCAAGTCCGCCTCGTCCGGATCCCGGATGACACGCATCGCACCGAACAAGCCGGTCCACGCGATGGGGTTCCAGTCTCGTCGCCGGCACCTGTTGTCAGGGTCGCGACATGGTGGCGATCAATAGCTCCAGCTGTGGTGGGGAGTACTTGGGCCCCTTGAGGATTTTGCCGTCGGCCCGGCGGATCGGCTGCCCGTTGTCATCAAGCTTCGACATGTTGGAGCGGTGGACTTCACGGACGAGAGCATCGGCATCGAGGCCGTAGGTAACTGCGGTTCCGTAGACGACGTACAGCACGTCGGCAATCCCGTCAGCGATAGCTGTCAGCTCCCCGGCTTCGCACGCGGCGATCAGTTCGCCAGCCTCTTCGCGAAGCAGATCGTTGCGGAGGTCAGCGAGCGCAGGCGTGACATCCACGGTCGGTGACGAGGCGCAGGGCAATCCGAACTGCTCGTGGAACTCGTTCACCAGTTGCTGCGGCGTGGGCCGAGCGGTCTTGGCGGTCCGCATCTTGCGGTGGGTTCGTCCCCGAGCGATCCGGCGTTCGTCGGCGGGTAAATCGAAGAGCCGCAGGTCCTCCAGGGCGGGGTTCGCCTCGCTCACGAGATTGGCACCAAGGTCCCGTCCGGATGCCGGACCGCAGCTGAGACCAGGAAGTTCATCGGGTTGGGGACTTGGCGCCGAACGGCGAACTCGACGACAGCGCCACGCCTTCCGCGTCCTTTGGCACGCCACTCGTCGTACGGGAACTCGTCGATGGTCCCGAACGTATCACCACCGCGCGGCACCGGGTTGTACACCGTGGAGCCGCTGTTGATCGGCGACAGTCGGACGTCCGCCCCATGGGCCTCCACCATTCTCGCAGTGTCAAACTCGAGCACCAGATGAGGTGAGTCCCGGTATGCGCGAGCAGCGAAGAGTCTGTCGAGGCGATCGTGCGTGGTCCAGAAAAAGACGAGTCCGTTCAGGGTTCGGTACCAGTCGGTTGGGGTGAGCCCATCGGTAAGGCACTTCTGCAGCGCGGAGTCTGTCATCGGCTTGTTGTCGCGAATGACGGCCGTCCCGTGCTGGTCGTGCTCGATGTGGACGCTGCCATGACGACGCTGGTCGAGGATTGCTGTCCGCTGCGCTCCGGTGATCTCGAACTTGTCGACGAGGGCCTCGGTGGACAGCAGGCCGTGCTCGGCGATGCCGGGCCATGCGGCGTGGTGCGCCATGTGGAAAAGTGTTGGATGTAGTTCGATCAGCCGCGCGGGGTCCACAGAAGGGCGATGTTACGAGGGGTTGTCACCACTGGCGGCGATCGATGATGCTGCGGACCTCGAACCGGGTGGCGATCATCGAAACGGGTACCCCGGCAACTCTTTCCACCTGGGTGATGAACGCCAGCGTCTCGGGAGTGAGTTGATCGAATCGGCGGGCGTCTCGATTTTGCTTGTCGACGTAGTCGGCGAAGGTCAGGGCGATGTCGGTGAGCGAGTTCAGCTGGGCGGAGCGGGCGACCTGGACCCATTCGAACTCGCCGACGCGGCGCTGCTTGTTGCTCACCGACCCCCGTTCGGTGCCGAGAAGTTCGTTCGCATCGAGCCCGCTGCGCTCCGCGACGGTGTCGAATGTGATCTCTTGCGCCATGCCGCCGGACGTGCCAGCGGCGCCGTTGCTGACGCGTATCGGGTAGGTGCGGAACACGCCGACGACACGGCGTACGAGCCGGGGCCCGATTCCTGCTTCGGCGAGGCAGCCCGAGGCGGTGGTGTCTCGGGAGGTGACGTGTGGATAGTCGCCGTGGTAGAGGCTGAGGCCGGTGCCTTGTGTGCCCTCGAGCAGAATCCTCGCGTGGCTCGCATAGAGCCCTGCAAGTACGTCTGTGGTTGGCTCCAGGTAGGGGTCGAGGACGCCGACGTCTCGGGCGAGCCGGACGGGGGCCAGGTCGTCGCGGGCGCCGTCACGGTTCACGATCCGACGCCCAGTTGCTGCGCCGACTCCCTGTCCCGTGGATCCGATCTTGCCGACCAGGGTGGCTTCAGCGTCGATGTCGGCTTGTTCGACGATCATCGCTTGTGGGTCGATGCGCAGCCTCTTGGCTTCGACTTGGCACGCTGCGATCTCGTCGAGCAGCACTTCCAGATTCAAGACGGCGCCTGGTCCGATGATCAGCAACGCGTCCTCGTTGGCGCGTGTGCCTGACGGTAACAGCCGGTGCGTGAACGCCTTCCCTGGGGTGGGGACTTTGTGGCCGGCATTCGGTCCACCAACTCGGATCAAGGCGTCGTATTCGGGTGCCATGTAGAACGCGACGTTGCCCTTGCCTTCGCTGCCGTACTGGCCACCTACGAGTACGTCGACATGAGCCTCGGTGAGTGCCGGGCGGAGTCCAATTTGGGCGACGCATCGTGCCAGAACGTCGTCGGTTGTTGACCGGTCGGTCTCGATCACGACGTCGGCGTCGAGCGCAAGGTCGCCTACTCGGGCTTCGACTTGGTCGGCGCGGACGTCGTCGTATGAGGCGAGTTCGGCGGTGGCGGTCGATGTCGCTCGCTCTGCGTAGCGGCGCTCGAGCGTCTCGCGGGTCGCGGTGATGTGGACGTGCACGATGTCACGACCGAACGCCGCTTGGAGCCGGGCGAGTTGGGACGGCACCCGGATCGAGTCAACGACTACAAGTCGTTGCGGTTCGATCGTGGCGAGCGTTGCGGCGAGGTCATCGGCGACCCACTGGCCGCCGGTTTCGTCGTCCAGCCGGTCTCCGTAGTGCTGCAGGGCGGCGCGTTCGTTCGGTAGGTCTTCCCGGTCGTGCTCGGCACGGTCGAACATCAGCTGACGTGTTCGGACGTGCAACGCACCGTGGCTTTGGGCGAGACGCTCCGCAAGTTCACTCTTGCCGGCCGCGACCGGACCGGACAGGACGACGAGTCGCGGTCTCATTGCTACCGGGCTGCCGTTTGGGGTGGGTCGTAGACCGTGACCTCGACCCCGTTTCGGCAGAGCGTTTCGTCGACGATTGGTTCGATCATCTCCCAACGACCGCCTGCCTGGCCGGTGCCGATCCGCGGCATATGCACGGTCGCGCCGAGCCGGCGCGCTTCTGCTGCGACGGTGATGAGCCCGGCACGCAGGGGTTCATAGCGGACGCGAGGCGAGTCGCTCGGCCCGAAGCCTTCCTGCGCAACGATGCTGGCAACCACGACGTTGGATTCGACCTCAACGATGTGGACATTGCCGAGTGCAAGGTTGTCGGGCGCAGCGATTGTCCAGTTTCGGTAGGCGCCGGCCATACGTGTGTATCCGCGTTGGAGTCGTTGGGCGAACCCGCGCCCGCCGAGTGCCCGTGCGGTGTCGTTCGTGACTTGGACGATGATTTTCGTGGACTCGGTCCCGGGGGGTGCGGCGGCGTCGCCGGTAACGTACCGGATCCGGGCGGTCGGTTCTGCGGTTTCGCCGGGACGCTGCACGAGCGCGATTACGCGCGGGAATCGCCGGTCTGGGTAGGGCGGTGTTCCGACTGCGTGTACCTCGACGGGCGCGCCGGCGGACTCGGTTCCGTGCCACGTGTAGCCGACCGCGGTGCACGCTCGCAGCGCCGCCCAGTCAAGCACGTCGCCACGCACCACGGGTGGGTCAGTCCATGTGCGTGAGCTCGTCACGTAGTCGATTCGGTACCCCACGTCCGCGTCAAACGAGTCGTTGATCCGGGACGTGGCGACGAGTGCGACGTGGTGGGCGGTGCCATCGACGAAACGGCGAAGGATCGCCTCGGTCGACACGTCAAATCGGGCACGCAGCGTCATTAGCCGGTCAATGTTGATCGGTGTTGCGTCGAGTTCGTCGAACGGCATGGAGAAGTTCGGCATCAAGAGCTCGGCCGCGGCGAGGTTGCACAGAAGCTCGAGCTGCCAGTCGTCGGCGATCGCGCTCTCCACGGCGCCCTGCCCGGTGCGGTGGCGGACCTCGTTGGCGACGTCGTCGAAGAAGGTGTGCGCGATCTCGTGGGCGATCGAGTAACGGAGCCGTCCGCGTGGGCGCTGCGGATTGAACTCGATCACGAGCTGGCCGTCTTCTGAGATCGTGCGCGCGTCGTCGAGACCTTCGACGGGGCGGGTCTTCAACCCGAGCCGATGCGCGAGCTCGAACGGGTCGAACGGCGGACCGGACCATCCGAGGGTGGATTGCTCGAACGCGACGGCGCGGCCCCGATGGATGGCAACGTCGACTGGGTCACCGTCACCGGCGAACGCTAGCACTGAGGGGTTGCTCCAGACGTCACTCACGATGCCAGCTTGCCAGAGGGGTGTCACATAGTGAGGACCCGCGGCCGCGGCCGCCGAGACGGAGCTGGTGGTGGGCGAGCCTCTCTGCGTGGGCCACCGTGCGTAGCCCACCGCCGCCGAAGCGGGCAGGCGGATGAGCTGGCGACTGCTGCCTGGGTTCTCTCACCTCCTCTCGGTGGCGGCAGTTCTGCTCATTCGCCCGCTCGCCTGCGGCGGGGACGGGTACGTTGGCTTCAGTTGTCAATGTGCCTTGGTCCTGGACGCCATCGTGGTCTGCCCTGGGTTGACTTCGACCGTGCATGCGTCGGCCGCGCTGTCAATCGGCCGTGCGTGGTCCGACGAACGAGAATTGGCGTGCGTCGGGAACCGTCACGTCGAGGTCTCGGGACAGGTGGTCGTGCTCGCGGTGCCGTTCCGAGTTGGAGCGGGTTGGCGTGGTCAGTCTTGGTCACCGACGAGCATGACGGCGCTGTCGATTGCGCGGGCATGGGAGAGGCCAGGTGTGCCCTCGTGGAGTTGGTTGGCGAAGTCCCAGGCTTCGTCGGTGCGGGGGACGTGGACTCCGATGAGTTCGAGGATGCTGGTGAAGCTGCGCGGGGTGTGTCGTTTGGCGCGTTCGTAGAGCTCGTAGGCGTCGGTGATGGTGGCGGCATCGTGGTTGAAGAGCTTGGTGGCCTCTGTGATCAGGTCGGCCTTCAGGTTTGCGGAGACGCGGGCTTTGGTGGTGGGGTCGACGAGCTCACGGATCTTGACGCCGAGGCGGGGGAGCGCATGCGTCGCAGGGTTCGTGAGTGGGTTCGCCGCGTTGGCCTGTCCGACCCAGATCGCGATTCCAGCGGGGGTATCGACGGCGAGGGCGACGTCGGTGGTGGATGCGGTGGGTTGGAAAGTGATCCTGGCGGCGGTTGCGACAAACCCCATTTCGCAGGCTTCTTGGGCGAGGCCGATGAGGTCGGTGTCGCTGAGGCGCCGCTCGGTGCGGACGTCGTGGCGGTCATCGATGATCAGGATCTGCCGGTCGTCGTGGCCGCCGATAGTGGTGATGACGGGGATCGCGAGCGGTCGCGTGTCGGGGAGGTTCAGGGGGTCGAGCAGCCGCTGTGTGTGTTGGCGGCTTACGGAGTTGGGCTCGGTCCTGGGCCGTGCGGTGGTGTGAGCGGCCCGGTTGTTGACGACGACCGCAGGCGCCTTTCGTGCCTTGCTGGCGTCGCGGTTTCGTTTGGCTTTGCAGGTCTTGCAGTAGTTGCGGCTTTTGAGGTGCAAAGGTTTCCCGCACGCACACCTGGTCGTGTTGGTCCGGCTCGCTGCGCGCACACCGACCTTTGAGGTGTCCAGATAGCTGAGCAGGAGGTCGGGACGTCCGCGAGTGATGTAGGTCGACGGATTGGAGGCGTCGCTGGCGTTGGACAGGATCAGGCGGTCGTCGGTGACGCCGAGGAGCGTGCCGTGATGGGCGAGGAACTCTCGGCGCATCTCGTGGCCGATCTCGGTGTGCGCTTTCTTGGCGCCGGCGGCGAGGTGGGTGGCGACGATCGTCGGGAAGTGGCAACGCAGCTCGGTGAGCACAGCGTTGTCGATGGGTGGGCGTCCCTTCTTCCCGGAACGGGTCAGCGGTGACGCAGAAGTGGTCGAGCGTGGCGTCATCCAGGCGATGGATGCGATGTCGATTTGGGGTGTGCTGGTTGCGGTCATAACCAGAAGGTGTCGGCGTGTTGCAGCGGGGCACGCGCAGGCCACCCACGTCGCCGATGGTGGCGAGGTGGGCAGCCGCGCAGTGCTCGTCGTCACCGGTCGAACAGGCGGGTGCGGCGGATCCAGGTGTCGGCGTTTTCGTACACGAAGAAGGCAACAGCGGTCCACCATGCGCCTTGGTCGTCGTAGAGCGCGACTCGTCCCTTCTTCGACTTGGCGTACTGGCGGAGCTTGCTGTTGCCGGATTCGGGGTCTTGGCGGATGCCGTGGATGACGTTGAACTGATTCCGGACCTCGGGGTCGGTCGATTCGGGCAGCGCACGAACGTAGTTCTCGATGCGCTTGTCGGTCTTGGGCATCGTTCCGTCGATCGGGCGATGCTCGAGCCACAACGTGAGGGTTTCGTCGGCTGCGTCACAGGCCATCTGGTAGCGGGTGACGATCACATACGGAGCGTCGTGGGGCGCGACGCCGGGACCGGTCCAGCGGTGCATCGAACCGGTGGTCGGACCGTCGAGGATTTCGGGCCACGGTTGCGGGGTGCCGTTCGCGTCGGCGGTGAGTTCGATGAGGCGGCCGTCGTCGCCGGCGAGGAGGTGCTCGCACGTTGCACCGTCGGGGAGGTGGTGTGTCACGTATCCGAGGGTTGCGTGCGTGGACTTGCGTATGTCGCGGTCTTTGGTCCTGCCGGTGCGTTTCGTCAGGTGGACGTTGGTCGCGGAGTACGTGATCTTGCGGCGGCGTTCGGTGACACCGAAGACCGGACCGCCGGCCGCGACTGCCTGGCGGAGATCGTCGGTCAGTATTTCGGTCCGGTTTCGGTTCCCGACGACGGCTCCGCTGCGTTTCAGGATCGTGTCGCGGTGTTGGGCGAGCAGCGCCATGTCCCACGCGACGTGATGTACCGCACCGTGAAGGCTGTTGACGAACTCGGGGATGAGCTCGGTCGCGTAGGTGCCTTCGTTGGTCGTGGACGGCACCACTCCAACCGCGAGGATCACACGGCTGTATGTCATGCCAGCAACACGCGTCGAGATGAACACGGCGTTGCGGCCGGGCGCTTGGATGTCGTCGCGTTTCCGGCTCGACCGCTTGCCCTTGCCCTTCCCTTTGCCCTTGCCCTCGTTCTTCGGGTCGGGTGGCAAGTTCTGCACGCTGACGTCGGTTCGTGCCCGGCGCGGGTTGACCGCCCTCGATTTGCGATAGGTGACTGCTTCCACTCGGGGATCTTCGGGATCCACCGATCTGGACTCGGTCACGCTGATCGGGGATCCGAGTACGACGCCGTCCCCGGTGATCGCGTGCGTGGTGTCGACCGTGGTCGGATCGATCGTGCCTCCCGCGCACAGCTGTCCGACTGAACGTGCCAACGACGTGCCGGCGAACCACATCGCCCGGTCGAACGCAGAGTTGTCCAGGTCTGTGACGCGGGTCTGTCGCCAGGTCCGCTGCTGTTCGACACGGTAGGGCTTGCTGGTCGGGTGCCAGGCGAGGTCGAGTCCGTGGACCTGCACGGCGATCCAGGCCATGTCATCGAAGTTGGTGCCGGTGCCGATCCAGTTGTCAAGGCTGACCTGGCCGAGGTCGAGCGCCACCGCGTTCGCCCAGACGTGCCACACCGGGCCGAACGTCAAGCGGCTGTCGGGGGTGTCGTTCGGGAACTGTTTCGCGAACTCGCGTGCGAGAATTCCGGTGCCGGGCCACAGCATCGCTGCGAACGCCTTGTGGGTGGGGTCCAACGCGGTGCTCGCCCGGGTTCCGGTACGGAAACGAAACCGTTCGGCGAGGAAGTCGAGGACCTCGTCGGAGAGCTCGGCACTCATCGGCGGCGGGCCAGAACCCGCGGGCGCGCCGACGCAGCGTTGATATCCGATCGGCAGTGCCGGTGATACGTCTCCGACATGGATGTCGTAGCCGATCACCGTGAAGCTTCGCTGGTCCTTGACCGGGTTGAACGTTGCTGGTGTCTCATTGGTGCTCACTGGAGCCTCCTTGGTTGTGGGTTGAGGCCAGCACCGTTCCGATGACATCGCCCGGCGCACGCGGCCGCACCCGAGCCCCGCAAAGTTCGGTCCGATCCGAGCTGCCGGCACCGTGAGTGGGTGCGGGCGCGTGCGCCGCACAGCGAGGGCGGTACAAGTCAGACAGGCCCGAATCCACGGTGCCCTGACAAAGAAGGACCAATGCCATGCTGCCCACCAACACCTACGCCCACCCGAACGCCGGCTGGATCGCTGAACTCTTCGATCCTGAACTCACACCCGTGCACAGCGATGAGCTGCAGTATCTGCTCGACGCACCAGCGGACCTGTGCGACGTGCTCAGCCAACACGTCGAGTTGTGCGGTCACGCCCCCGACTCGACGGTCGACGTCATCACTTCGACGTTCCGCGAACTGTTCAGCTGGTGGGCAGGGCACTCAGTACTCGAGATCGGTCCGACGGGATGGGCCGACTTCATCAACGCTGGCAGTAGCCCGTACGAGCGGGCACTGTGCTGTCAGATCCTGCACCAGTTGCTTGATCTGCTCGGCGTACCCAGCCCTCACCATGCTCCGCTGCCCAACGCCGAGATTGTCGCGCCGCACGTCCTGCCACTGGCGAGCAGGATCACGCCACGCCAGAGGCGCAAGCCGACGCGAAAGATCGCACCGCTCGAACTCGCCGTCGTCCGCCACGCAGTCCTGCCCCAACTCAAAGGCACGACCGTGACTCACAAGAAGCACCGTCCGCCACGCCGAGACCAGTTCGTCACCGCCGTCACAGTTGGTGCTGCACGCTGCCTGCTCAGCGATCAGCAGCTCGCAGCGCTCCACGTCACCCACCTCCAACGTGCCGACGACTTGTTCATGGTCGCCGACAACCCCGGCGGACTCTTCTCGCGCCCGATGATGCTCGACGAATGGACAACGGCCCGGATGACCGAGCTGCTCGCCCACGATCTCGCGACGGCCGCCGCCGACGACCTGTCCGTCGCCAACGACCCAGATCGATACTGCAACGACCGGTTCGAGATGCCGTTGCTCTACGGAGGCCGGCGCGCCGCCGACAGCCTCTCAGCGACCAACACCATGAACGCCAAGATCACGTCCGTGCTCGAACGCACAGGGCTCGCACGCGCTGGTCTCACCCCGCTGTCGTTGAGGTTGGCCGGTGCCGAAGAAGCGATCTCGAACGGCGCAACCGAAGCCTCGGTCGCAGAGCAGCTCGGCTTCGCCCATCGGCGCCGCCCCGACGTCGACCAGCTCGCCAGCTTCCTCGACCAGTAGGAACCGGCAGGCGAAAAGGAGGGCTTGTCCCCATGGTCCGAGCGTCGAGAGGTGAGTCCGCCGACAATCCCGTCGGTACACCAACCAAGGAGCACCACCCAATGAGTTCCACACTCACCCCCGGCGCATCACGTCCGTCCAACAACGCGACCGCGTTCGCCGGACGCAAAGTCGCTGCAGCGGAACTGCGATTGCAGATCCAGATCGGCGACATGGCCGACCTGCTCGCGATCCTCACCGACCAATCCCACGGACTGCTCACCGAGAACGGTACGGCCGACCTGGCCGCCTACCGGGCACGAATCAAAGCGTTGGAGACGATGAACGGCGACATCCTCGCCTCTATCGAACGGCTTCGCGACCTGCTCGATGTCGGTGCCGACATTCTGCTCGTCACCGTCGGCCGCTCGGTCTGCGACACCCTGGCCCGGATCCTCGAGTCAGCAAACGCACACGTCACGGCGCTCGACGACGGAGCCTGAACACGACATCGTGGGGGTGGCCAACAGGCCACCCCCACAGTCGTCAACGTCGTTCCGCCCGTCCCGTCGACATCACCCGGTTATGCGCTTCGATCAGTCTCTCGGCGACCCCGGCAACCGGTTCGCCGGCGCTCACATGGACTCGCACCCCTTCGGTCCAAGCAGAACAGCAGTCCCAACGAGCAAGCAACATTCCCCGAGTCGACAACACCGCCACGACGTTGCCATGACGACTCGCGTACGCCACGACCAACTCGGCACGAGGCACGGGTACCGGACGTGACTTGGCCATCAGCACCAGAGTGCCCGGCTCCGCCCGCCTTGCACTCGACCGCACGTCCTGCCAAGAGTGAAGCCCGATCGAGCAGGAGATTATGCGCCGGCCACGACGGCGCAGAGGGCGTGCGACTTCGCCGGTACTGCGACAGAGCGCGGAGCGTTCCGACCCGTGATTATCGCGTGGAGCGAGGACCCGTCCGTTGAACCGTAGGCCGGCGTC
Source organism: Ilumatobacteraceae bacterium (assembly GCA_041745835.1). Classification (GTDB taxonomy): domain Bacteria; phylum Actinomycetota; class Acidimicrobiia; order Acidimicrobiales; family Ilumatobacteraceae; genus Sva-07. The sequence continues at coordinate 12,599 of JBGTIA010000305.1, forward strand.
GTGCATTCATGAGCGCTCCGGCGTTGGACCGCACGGCGGCCACGGTTGTGACTTTTCACCGTGATATGGCCTGGCGGCCAACTGACACATCCAAAGTCGCCCGGTTCGTCTCGCTGAGGGTGGCCTTCGTCGATGTTACGGCACTGGTGGTGTT
>JBGTIA010000306.1:0-1817 GCA_041745835.1 Ilumatobacteraceae bacterium
CTCGGCGAGCGCGCCACGCTGCTCGACGGCGGAATCGATGGATGGCTCGCCGAACCAGGTGCCGAACTCGAGCTCGAGACGGCGCCGATCACCCCGACCGAGCGGACCGTGCACGACTGGCCGATGGACGCGCTCGCCGACGCGTACGCGGTGGCCAAACACCTCGCCGGCGGCGGCGTCGTGATCGACAGCCGCGACCCAGCTCGCTACGCCGGCGAAATCGAACCGATCGACGACGTGGCCGGACACATCCCCGGGGCGGTCAACCTGCTGTTCAACGACAACCTCGACAACGACGGCCGGTTCCGTCCCGTCGAGGAACTCCAGGCAAGGTTCGCGCCGGTCGTCGGCGACGACGACGGCCAACCGATCGTGTACTGCGGTTCGGGGGTCACTGCATGCCACAACGCACTCGCAATGGAACACGCGGGCCTCGGGCTCCCACGTGTCTACGTCGGATCGTGGTCGGGTTGGAGTGCAGACCCCGAGCGCCCGACCGCGACCGGCTCCGCTCCGTGAATCACTCCGTGATGCACACCCCCGCGAGCAGATCCACGAAAAACCAAACGCGGTGAGCGGTACCGAGCTCGCCATCATCCTGGCGGCGGTGGTCATCGGTTCGATCGCGAAGGCAGTCACGGGCATGGGACTGCCGTTGATCGCGATCCCCATCGCGTCGTTGTTCATCGACGTCGACACGGCGATCGTCGTGATCGCCTTCCCCAACGTGCTCGCCAACGCATACCTCGCCGGCCGGGAGCGCCCGAGCTACCCCGAGACCCGAGACCTGCCCACCCTCGCTGTCGCCGGGGTCGTTGGCGCGGTCGCCGGTGCGCTCCTGCTCGTCAGCGTCCCCGAGCGTCCGTTGGTGATCGCCATCATCGCCGCCATCGGCGGTTACGTCGTGTTGTTCTTCGCGCACCCCGAATTCCGCGTCGGCCCCGTGCGGTCGAGGCGTTTGGCCCCGCTCGTCGGTGGCGTCGCCGGCCTCTTCCAGGGTGCTGTCGGCATCTCGGGACCCGTCGTCGGGTCGTGGATCCACAGCTACCGGCTCCCCCGCGGGGCGTACATCTTCTCGGTGACCTCGCTGTTCTTCATCACCGGGTTGGCCCAGCTGATCGTGCTGATCGCGTCCGGCGAGCTGTCGGGACGCGTCGTCGCAACCCTGCTCGCGTGTGTCCCCGTCATCGCCGCGATCCCGATCGGCACCCGACTGCGCGAGTTGGTGTCCATCCGCGGATTCGACCTGGCGATCGTGGGAATGCTCGTCGTGTCGGCGTTCGCCCTGACGGTGCAGACGTTCCTCTAGTACGCTGTCGTCCGACAACAACCACATGGGGAGCTCGCTGGAACGGTGGGCTGAGAGGGTGACCGCCGTCATCGACCCGAGAACCTGATCCGGGTAATGCCGGCGGAGGAATAGTGAACGAACACATCGTCATCATCACCGGAGCATCGCCACTCGATGCCGATCTGGTCGCCCATCTCCGCAGTGAGGCGTCGGAGCACACCGTCTGGGTCGCCGTCGACGGCGGGCTCGACCACGCGCTCGCCGCCGGACTCGAGCCGACGCACCTCGTGGGCGACCTCGACTCGGTCACCGAGGAGGGTCTCGCCTGGGCGGCTCGACACGCCGAGATCTCTCGCCACCCCGCCGACAAGGACCAGACCGACACAGAACTCGCGCTGGCGCTCGCCTCCAAGTTCGATCCGGAGCGCATCACGCTCGTCGGTGGCGGCGACCGCCTCGACCACACGATCGCCGGGATCGGCGCGCTCGGCGCCCTGAGTCTCACCAGCGTGCCGGTCCTCGAGGG
>JBGTIA010000307.1:0-6872 GCA_041745835.1 Ilumatobacteraceae bacterium
GGTGACCGACGAGCGGGGGAAGAACTCGTACCAGGCGCCGAAGCTGCCGTGCAGGGGATCGACGTCGATCGGCAACGGCCGGGCGAGGTGGGCCTCGGGATCACGAGGGGTGCAGCGCCAGAAGATCTCGGTCCAGCGATCGTCGCGCAGCACCTTGGTGTCGCCGTCGGCGATCGTGCGGCTCAGGTGGGTGAGGTGATCACGGTCCTCCTGCGTCGCGCCGGCACAGCCGATCGCGTTGTCGATCAGTCGGGCACCGGCCTGCAACTCCGACGCCACGTCGACGCCTGCGTCGAGCTTCTTGACGGTGTCACGCCGCCACGTCTCGAGGTGGTCGACCCAGCCGACGACGTCGTATTCCAACCGCCCGAGGTCGCTCGGTGTCAGCGTTGCGGCGAAGCGGTCGTTTCCGATCCCCGTCATCACCACCTCCTGCCAGGAACTTCGTCCCCCATTGCTGGTCACCCGCCGCCAGCGCAGTGCGGCGGCGACGACGTCGTGGCCGTCGGTGAAGACGTCGGCGTGAATCGTCACCGGTTCTCCGAGCGAGGCCTTGGCGGGGAAGTCGCCCCGGTCGACCAGAGGTCGAACCGGTTCGACGATCACGCGCGATGGGCGCGTGGCGGGCAGGGTCGGTGTGCGTGGGGGCATTGGATCAGATCGTCTCCTCGGTGATTCGGCGGTGGACAGGGTGGCGGCTCGGCGGTGTCAGTGACCTGAGTACCACCATCGATCGGCCGGGTACGTCCAGTCGGTCGCCGGGTCGTTTGTTGACGGTTCGAGCGATGCCGCGTCTCGGGTCGGCGGTGTCGAGATCGATCGTCCAGCGTTTGCCCCACGCGGCGCCCGGTATGCACCAGTCGATGTGCTGATCGGACGCGTTGAAGATCACGAGGAACGAATCGTCGACGATGCGCTCGCCGAATGCGTCCGTGGTCGGAATGGTGGCGCCGTTCATGAACACGGCGACGGAGCGGGCGAAGCCGGCATCCCAGTCGTCGTCGGTCATCTCCTCGCCGTCGGGGCGCAGCCAGGCCAGATCCTCGATCCCGCGGATCCGTCGGCCATGGAACCAGCGTCGACGTCGGAAGACCGGGTGAGCGCGCCGGAACGAGATCACACGCTGGCACCACTTCGCGAAGTCGATGTCGACGTCCTCCCAGTCGAACCACGAGATCTCGTTGTCCTGGCAGTAGGCGTTGTTGTTGCCACCCTGCGTTCGGCCGAGTTCGTCGCCGCCGACGAGCATGGGGACGCCCTGCGACAGCATCAGGGTCGTGACGAGGTTGCGCCGCTGCCGTGCCCGGAGTGCCGCGATGCCGGGATCATCGCTCTCACCTTCGGCTCCGTGGTTCCACGAGCGATTGTGCGACTCGCCGTCGTTGCCGCCCTCGCCGTTGGCGTCGTTGTGCTTGTCGTTGTACGACACGAGGTCGCGCAACGTGAAGCCGTCGTGGGCTGTCACGAAGTTGATCGACGCTGTCGGGCGGCGGGTGTCGGCCTGGTAGAGATCCGAGCTGCCGGTGAACCGGTACCCGAACTCGGCCAGCGTCGAGGGCTCACCGCGCCAGAAGTCGCGGATCGTGTCTCGGTAGCGCCCGTTCCACTCCGACCACTGTGGGGGGAAGTTGCCGACCTGGTACCCGCCCTCGCCGATGTCCCACGGCTCGGCGATCAGCTTCACCTGCGACAGCACCGGGTCCTGTTGGACCAGATCGAAGAACGCCGACAGCCGGTCGACGTCGTACAGCTCCCTCGCCAGGGTGGACGCGAGGTCGAAGCGGAACCCGTCGACGTGCATCTCCGTCACCCAGTAGCGCAGGCTGTCCATGATCAGCTGCAACACGTGCGGATGGCGCATGTTCAAGCTGTTGCCGGTGCCGGTGAAGTCCAGGTAGTAGCGCGGGTCGTCCTCCATCGTGCGGTAGTACGCGTGGTTGTCGATCCCCCGCATCGACAGCATCGGTCCGAGATGGTTGCCTTCGGCGGTGTGGTTGTAGACCACGTCGAGGATCACCTCGATGCCTGCGGCGTGCAACGACTTGACCATCGTCTTGAATTCCTGCACTTGGCCGAGCGCGATCGACGACGTGTAGCCGTTGTGCGGCGCGAGGTACGCGATCGAGTTGTACCCCCAGTAGTTGCGCAGACCGCGCTCGACGAGGTGATGGTCGTGGACGAACTGGTGGACCGGCATCAACTCGATCGCCGTGACGCCGAGACGACGGAGATGCTCGATGATCGCCGGATGCCCGATGCCCGAGTAGGTGCCACGCAAGGGTGGCGGGACGTCAGGGTGCAGCATCGTGAGCCCGCGGACGTGGGCCTCGTAGATGACCGTCTCGTGTAACGGCACGTCGGGCGGACGGTCGTTGCCCCACTGGAAGTACCGGTCGCCGACGACCGCCTTGGGCACGTGTGGTGCGCTGTCGTCGGTGTTGGGTTTGTCGGGGTCGGCGAAGTCGTAGCCGAAGCAGGCTTCGGACCAGTCGATGTTGCCGGCGATCGACTTCGCATACGGATCGAGGAGCAGCTTCGACGGGTTGCACCACAATCCCTTGGCGGGTTCCCAGGGTCCGTGCACCCGGTATCCGTAGCGCTGTCCGGGCCGCACATCGGGGAGATAGGCGTGCCAGCAGTGGCCGTCGACTTCGGTCAGTTCGATGCGCCGCTCGTCGACGTCGCCGTGTTCGGTCAGGTTTCCCGGACCGCTGTTCGACCCTTCGACATCGCCGAGCAGACAGAGTTCGACGCCATCGGCGACGCTCGAGAAGATCGAGAAGTTGGTTCCGGATCCGTCGTAGTTGGCGCCCAACGGATAGGGGCTTCCCACCCAGGTGCGAGGGGTGGGAGGCGCGTCGTCAGAACGTGGCACGACACAGAGTGTTCACCATTTCGGCCCGGAGCGAAACTTTGGATCCGGTGACAGCCGTCATCGCGCGGTGATTGCGCAGTCATCGCGCGGGCATCGTGGCAGTGATTGTGGCGGTGATTGTGGCGGTGATTGTGCCGGTGATTGTGGCGGTGATTGTGCCTGCCCTCGAGCGGGTAGGGCCGGTCAATGACGACGCTCGTGATCATCCTTGCCATCGCTGCGACGGTGGCTTTCGTGGCGTGGTTTTTCCTGAATCGCCAGAACCCCGAAACTGCGGCGACGCACACACGAGACGACACCGTCACGACGTCGGAGCAGCTGTACGAGACCGCCGATCGACCTGCCGGACCCGACGCCGAGACGATGGATCCCGACCAGCTCGGCGGCGACCATCGACCTCCGACGTGAGCCTGTCCGCAGCTGCGGCTGTCCGGTCTGTCCGTTCGGTGATCTCGGCGACGCAGCCTCCGGCCGAGGAGATCTCCGAATCGGCGAACTCACTCTGGAAGCAGACACTCGCTGCGATGCCGCGCATCGGCGTGGCCGTGGCGATCATCTTCGCCGGATGGTTGCTCGCTCAGGGCCTGAGGTGGGCGCTGCATCGTCGCTTCACGAAGACACAGACGGTGAGCTTCGCCAACGTGATGAGCAAGATTGCGTCGTGGCTCTTCCTGTTCGTCGTGATCCTGATCGCCATCGCAGTCACCTTCCCGTCGGTAAAACCTGTGGATCTGTTGGCGGGCCTCGGGTTCTTCTCCGTTGCCGTCGGCTTCGCGTTCCAGGACATCCTGGAGAACACGCTGTCCGGCATCCTGCTGCTGTTCCGCCAGCCGTTCCGATCCGGCGACCAGATCACCGTGATGGAGCGTTCGGGGACGGTGCAGGGCATCACGATCCGTGAGACCAGGCTCACCACGTACGACGGCGAACTCGTCGTCATCCCGAACCGCGACGTCTACAAGAACGTTCTCACGGTCCACACGCACAACGTGAACCATCGTCTTTCGTTCGTGGTGGGCATCGCCTACGAGAACGATCCCGACGAGGCGATCGATGTGATCTGCGAGGCGCTCGGCGATGTCGAGCACATCCGGTCCGATCCTGCGCCATTCGCGATCGTGACCGAACTCGGAGTGTCGACGGTGGACATCTCGGTGTACTTCTGGACCGACGCTCGTCGCCTCGAGTCGCTGACGACGATGGATGCGGCGATCCGTGCCGTCAAGCGTGCACTCGATCGTTCCGGCATCGAGATGCCCGCCGAGATCATCGCCCTGCAGGCCACGCCGAGTTTCCGCGCAGCGCTGAGCGGCGAACGCGAAGTGACCCCAGGCGGAGGCGTCCGAGCGCCGAACGGGTCGCAGGACGACGATCGATGATGTCGACGGTAACGTCGATGCTCGTCGGCCAGGTCGATCCCACACCGGTCGACTTCGGCGGACTGGTCGAGGAATCGCTCACCAGCGCCGACTGGGTGCGCGCAGGGGTCATCGTGGTGGGTGCGATCGTCGTGGCGGTGATCGCCAACCGCATTTCCCGATCGGTCGGCGACCGAACGATCGGACCGGGCTTCGCGTCACTGCTCATCGCCCGCAGCATCGGCTACGTGATCGTGCTCGTCGGATTCATCTACGCACTCGGCGGGCTCGGGGTGCGGATCGGGCCCTTGCTGGGCGCGCTCGGCCTCGGCGGCTTGGTGCTCGCCCTGGCGTTGCAGGGTGTCGTCGAGAACTTCTTCGGTGCACTGATCCTCCAGTCGCGGCGCCCGTTCACCATCGGCGACACGGTCCGACTCGACGAGCACGTCGGCGTCGTGAAGGACATCGATTCGCGCACGGTCGTGATGAAGAGTCTCGACGGGACGTGGATTCGCGTCCCGAACTCCAAGGTGCTGAAGGACCCGATCGAGACGCTCACTACCGAGACGTTTCGGCGCAGTCGACTCGCCGTCGGCGTGGCCTACGACACCGATCTCGCTTTCGCGACGGACGTGATCAGCAACGCGCTCGATCGCGTCGCACGGATCTGCGACGACCCACCGCCGTTCGCGGTGCTTCGCGAGTTCGGGACGTCGAGTATCGACTTCGACGTGTACTACTGGCACACGAGCGACGTGCCGGCTGAGCTCGCTGCCCGGCACGACGTGATACTGGCGATCCACCAGGCGTTCAACGCCCAGGCCATCACGATCGCCTTCCCCCAAGTGGTCGTGTGGTCGGGCGCCGACGCCGCCGACACACCGTATGGCGGTCCCCTCGGCGACGAGGTCTACACCGAACACGCAGCGATCCCCGGCGGTCGAGAACGCTCGACGTCACCCAGCGGCGGTTGGCGCCCTTGGCGACGGGGCTGAAGCCCGACCGGGGGCCTGGCGACGGTCTGCCGGGATGGTCATGCTGCGAGGCCGACGGCGCGAGCTCGTGCCGAGCTGACGACACTGAGCTGCTCGAGGCCAGGCAGGCGCGACAGGCGCCGGTCGATTCGTTGCGCCATCGACGATCCGTCGTCGCCGCCGAACAGGTGGTCCACGAGATGCTGGGTCTCGGCTGCAGGCATCACGCCAGATCCGACGGGACGCCACTTGAGTCGGAGTGCGAGGCGGGTGAATCGACGGGCACCGCTCGACACCGCGAGGCGCTCGGCAGCCTGGCTCGCATAGAAGTCGATGTGCCGTCCCTCCTGCTTGGCGATCCGACGGAGGAGATCCGAGAGCACCGGATGCCCTGAGCGTTTCGCGAGCTGCAGGTACCCAGCCTGTGTGGTCCATTCGTTGAGCGCACCCCATGTCAGGGCAATGGTCGCCATGTGGTCGGTGACGGAGGAGCCGAGCATCATCGTCAGCGTCGTCAGTCGCTGGCGGCCCACCCGTCGCCGTGTGGTGGTGATGCGCTGGCGGCCGTGCGGTTCGTCGTGTCGGGCCAGCACCTTCGCGATCGCCGCTCCGTGCCAGTACTCCTCGTAGCTCCACATCGCCAGGAAGGCCGTGATCTCGGGATCGTCGTGGGCCGATGTGACCAGGAGGTCCCGGAGGTAGCAGGTCGTGTGGAATTCGACGTCGTGCATGTACCGCAGGCATCGCAGCGTGTCCTCGTCGAGCGGCTGCGTGAGGAAGGCGTCGTAGTCGATGTCGCTGTTGTCGAGGGCCTCGACCATGTCGAGGTACCGGTCGATGTCGAAGTTCATGAGCGTTGTTCGCCGTGCGTTCCTCGGCGGATCACCGTGCGCCTGCCTCGAGCGATGAGTGAAGCACCCGGATACGGTCCGTTCGCTCATCGCCACCCGACCGGTTGCCGAGCGATGAGCCGGACGCCGGTTTGCGGGCGTCTCGCTCATCGGCGGAGGACGTTTGGGCTCACGATCGGTGGGAAGCTCATCGCCATGAACGACGAACGTCCACTGTGGGGCGCCGAGACCGACAAGGCCGTGGCCAACTTCCCCATCTCCGGTGAACCAGTGCCAGCGAGGGTCGTGCACTGGCTGGCGCGGATCAAGGCGGCAGCCGCGCAGACGAATGTCGAGTTGGGCCTGCTCGACGGTGAGCTCGGCTCGGCCATCAGCGTCGCTGCCGACTCGATCGCTACAGGCGATCACGACCGTGAGTTCCCCGTCGACGTGTTCCAGACGGGTTCGGGAACCTCGACGAACATGAACGTCAACGAGGTGATCAGCTCGTTGACCGGAGGGAAGGCCCACCCGAACGACCACGTCAATCTCGGTCAGAGCTCGAACGACGTCTTCCCGTCGGCAGTGCACCTCGCTGCGCTCGACGCCGTGGTCGTCGATCTGGTGCCGGCGCTCGACCGGCTGGCCGAGTCGCTCAGCGGACGTGCCGCCGCATTCACCGACGTCGTCAAGGCGGGGCGGACCCACCTGATGGATGCCGTCCCGGTCACGCTGGGTCAGGAGTTCGCCGGCTACGCGGCGCAGATCCGCTCAGCTCGCGACGGCGTCCGCTCGACCCTGCCAGCGCTCGGGCGCATCCCGCTCGGCGGTACTG
>JBGTIA010000308.1:0-16384 GCA_041745835.1 Ilumatobacteraceae bacterium
GTCGTGGCCGGCGCCGAGATGAGTCCGAGCCATCGACAACGCCAACGCACGTGCTGCTCGGCCGGCGGTTGTCGGATCGTCGAGCCATGCACCCAGCAGAGCACGGAGGATGTCGATGTCGAGATCGAGCGCCAGCGGGCGTATCGCGACCAACCTGGCGGCGATCGTCGATTTCCCGGAGGCTGGTGGACCGTTGACGAGCACCAGCATCGGCATCCGGTCCATCGTAGAACGAGATCGACACTGGCGCTGCGGGCCTCATCGAGGCAGACTCGCGTCGGTGACCACCGACGTCATACCGATCGTGGGGTTGTTCCACCAGGGCACGCCCACCGGTTGATCACCCCGCGCTGGCGCCGCCGTACGGAACCGTGATGATCTCGAAGAGGTGGTCGTCGGGGTTCGGGAAGTACACGCCGCGACCTCCGTCGTGGCGGTTGATCGTTCCGACTTCCCGCCGGCCGGGGTCGGCCCAGTAGTCGGTTCCGCTCGCTCGGATTCGCCCGAAGATGGCGTCGAAGTCGTCGTCGTCGACCAGGAATGCGTAGTGACCGGTGGTGAAGGTTCCCTCAGGGCCGTATGTGTCGAAGTCGAGGTCGACGCCGTTGTCGGTCGTCACCTGCCAGAACACGCTGAAGCGCTTGGGTTCCGGCAAACCGAAGAGCTCGGCGAACCATCGAGCCGCCGTTTCGCCGTCCCGTGCTGGCACGATCGTGTGGTCGAGACGAATCGTCATGGAGTTCGGTCCAGCGCGAACGGCGGGTAGCGGTCCGTGATCAGTAGGAACGGTTCCTCAACCGTCAAGGGGTACTCGTCGGTCAGGAGCGGGAAATAGGCGGTGACGCGAGCCGAGAACCGGCTCAGTTCGCGAGCGAAGTCGAACCACCATCTCGGATACCGCTGGCGGAACACGATCATCAGCAACGTCACCAGGAACAGTCCGCCGACGATGCTGGTGCCGGTCGTCGTCACCCATTGGCCGTCGTTGCTCTCCCACGTGGTGGTACCGCTGTCGGTGAGAATCCCGAGGACGATGGCGATCGGGATGATCAGGATGATCCGGAACGCCGTCGTGGCCCGGTTCAACTGCTCGGGGTAGTCGATCTCCAGCCGGGCGGGATACGGCGGCTCCGACGACGAGTACGAGTGCGATGGCGGTGACGATGGCGAGGGTGGTGGAGGCGGGGGTGGGCCTGCCGGCGGCGGCATGGACATGGCGACAACTCCTCGAGAAGATGGCTCGGGTCCATCGTGAACCGCCACCCACCGAAACGGGTAGGGACGTTGGGCCCACTCGAAGGTAACCTCTCCGGCTGTGCAGTCGAAGCGATTTTCGTGCCCCGGGTGAACCGGGGACTGGTCACGAACATCTGCTCCTGTGCCATCTCCTGAGTCCGTCCGGGGTCGCCGCAACACCCGAGGCTCACGCTCAAGAAAGGTCCACGTGCTCACTGACATCACCGCCGCTCGAGAATCGGCACTCGCCGAGATCGAAGCCGCCTCGACGCTCGACGACATCACCTCCCTCACAGCGGGCCTCACGGGCAAGAAGGGCGCACTCGCCCAGTTGAAGACCCGGCTCGGCTCCCTCGAGTCGATCGACGACAAGAAAGCCGCCGGCGCTGCGATCAACGAGGCGCTCGGCGCCGTGACCGAGGCACTCGACGCGCGTCGCACGGCTCTCGCCGCCGAGGCTCTGTCGAGCCGCGTCGAGGCCGAGCGGCTCGACCTGACCGAATTCGTCGGCAAGCCGACGCGGGGTCACGCCCACCTCGTCACCCAGGCCTGGGAGCGGCTCGAGGACGTGTTCATCGGGCTCGGCTTCCAGATCGCCGAAGGCCCCGAGGTCGAGACCGACTGGCACAACTTCGAAGCGCTCAACATGGGCGAGGGCCATCCTGCCCGTGGCGAGTTCGACACGCTCTTCGTCGACCATGTCACCCCCGACGGGAAGGCCGGTACGACCCTGCTGCGTACCCACACCTCGCCGGTGCAGATCCGCACGATGCTCGATCAGGAGCCGCCGATCTACATCGTCGCACCGGGCCGGGTGTTCCGTCGCGACACGCCCGATGCCACCCACATGCCGGTGTTCCACCAGATCGAGGGTCTCGTGATCGACCGCGACATCACGATGGCCGACCTGGCCGGCACGATCGAGGCGTTCACGAAGGCGTTCTTCGGACCCGGCTTCACATCGCGTTTGCGCCCCAGCTACTTCCCGTTCACCGAGCCGTCGGCCGAATTCGACATCCAACGCCCCGACGGCAGCTGGATCGAACTGGGCGGCTGCGGCATGGTCCATCCGAACGTCCTGCGCGCAGGTGGTCTCGATCCCGAGGAGTGGAGCGGGTTCGCATTCGGGTTCGGCATCGATCGCATGGCCAAGGAACGCCACGGCGTCGAGGACATCCGCGACATGTACACCAACGACATCCGATTCCTGGAGCAGTTCTCGTGAAGATCCTCCTGTCGTGGCTGAACGAGTACGGCGACTTCGGCGACCCGACGAACCCCGAGGAGGTCCGGCACGTCGCTGACGCGTTGACCGCGCTCGGCCTCGAAGTCGACTCCGTCACCACCGTCGGCGACACCGTGCCGGGCGTCGTCACCGCTCGCGTGCTGCGGCTCGAGCAACACCCCGATGCCGCCAAGGTGCAGCGCGTCTACGTCGACGCTGGCGACGGCCACGAGCGTCACGTCTGGTGCGGCGCGTTCAACATGGCCAAAGGCGACATCGTTCCCCTCGCCACCCTGGGGACCACCATGCCGAATGGCATGACGATCGAGCGGCGTGGCATCCTCGGCATCGACTCCGAGGGCATGCTCTGTTCAGCGAGCGAGCTCGGCCTCGGCGACGATCACTCGGGCATCCGCGTCCTGCCGCCCGACGTCCCCCTCGGCCGCCCGTACGGCGAGGCGCTCGGGCTCACCCTCGACGTGTTGATCGATGCGGACGTCACCCGCAACCGGCCCGACTGCTGGGGCTACGTCGGCATCGCCCGCGACCTCGCGGCGAAGATGGGCGTCGAGTTCCGACCACCGACCGCCACGCTCGATGTCGCGGGCGTCGAACGGTCGGCGACCGTCGAGATCGTCGACGGCGATGGCTGCGCCCGGTTCACGTCGACGGTGATCTCCGGCGTCGAGGTCAAGGCCGCCGCCGACTGGATGGCCCGCCGGCTCACCGCAGCGGGGATGCGTCCCATCAGCAACGTGGTCGACGTCAGCAACTACGTGATGTTGGAGCTCAACCAGCCCAACCATGCCTACGACCTGGACGCGCTCGGTGGTGGCGGTTTCCGAATTCGTCGTGCGCACGACGGCGAGCACCTCACCACGCTCGACGGTGAGGACCGGACATTCACCGCCGATGACCTGTTCATCTGCGATGCCAACGACGCCCCCATCGGCCTCGCTGGGATCATGGGCGGCCTCGACACCGAGATCAGCGACGCCACCACCACCGTCGCGCTGGAGATGGCATGGTTCTCGCTCGTCGGGATCGGCCAGACGGTGGCGCGGACCAACCTTCGTTCGGAGGCGTCCGCCCGATTCGAGCGTGGTGTCGATCCGCACGGGATACCGCTGGCGATTGCCCGGTTCGTGGAACTGCTCTCGGAGACGTGCCCGAATCTCGTGGTGCACGCCGGCGCCGGCGACGCGCGCAGCGAGCACCTCCCGGGCGAACACCGGTCGGTGCCGGTACGCATCAGCGCCGTCAACCGCATTCTCGGCACCGACCTGAACGCCGACGACCTGCCGGCGTTGCTCGACCCGATCGGCTTCAGGGTGTCAGGGCACGGCGCAACCCGGGAGGTCGCGCTGCCGAGCTGGCGGCTCGACTCGACGGAGGAGGTCGACGTGATCGAGGAGGTCGCCCGCCACCACGGCTACGACCGACTCGGCAAGACCGTCCCGAAATCGGTCGTTCACGGCGAACTCAGCGTGCGCCAACATCGCCGGCGTCTCGCACGCGAGGTGTTGCTCGGTCTCGGGATCTCCGAGGCGATGCCCAATCCGTTCCTCGCGCCGGACACCCTGGCGAAGGCGGGCCTGCCTCCGGATGCGTTGCGGATCACCAACCCCTTGGTGGCCGAGGAGAGCGTGTTGCGCACGTCCCTGCGGCCCGGCCTGCTCCGGGCGATCGCGTACAACGAGTCGCATCGCCGGACCAGCGTGGCGCTGTTCGAGATCGGCCATGTGTATCCGCCTGGTGAAGGCGAGCTCCCCGGCGAGTACGAAGCGCTCACGGTGGTCCTCGCGGGCCGAGAAGCCCCCGCAGCGATGGCGGTCTGGCGCGACCTCGCAGCGGCGCTCGGCGTCGGCGCCCGAATCGACCAGTCGAAGGTGCCGGCCGGGCTCCATGCGACCCGGTCGGCCACATTGCAGGCCGGGAGGGACCCGCTCGGCGCAGTCGGCGAGGTGGCTCCCGACGTGCTCGCAGCGTTCGAGGTCACCGAGCGCGTGGCGATCCTCGAGTTGGATCTCGACCAGATCCTCGTGCGCGAACCGAAACCCACGCAGTGGAAGCCGACGAGTCGGTACCCGTCGAGTGATCTCGATCTGTCGTTCGTCGTTCCGGACGACATCCCCGCCGAGCGCGTCGAGAAGGCCGTGCGTCAAGGTGCCGGCAACCTGTTGGTCGACGTCGAGCTGTTCGACGTGTACCGCGGCGAGCGTGCTGCCGACGGCACACGATCGCTGGCCTACCGGGTGCGCCTCCAGGCAGTAGATCGCAACCTGACCGACGCCGACATCGCCGACGTCCGGCGTGGCGTCGAAACCGCAGCGACCAAGCTCGGCGCCCAGCTGCGCTCCTGAGCGTCAGAGCGAGTCGGCGAACCCCTTGATGTCGCGGATCGTCGCATGCCACACGTCGGGCATGGCGTCGAGGAACAGACAGTCGCCGGCATGACAGGTGCCGTTCACCGTTCGGCTCACCGCACTCACGCCGGCGTCGAGCAGCGTGCGGTAGTACACCAGGCCTTCGTCTCGCAGCGGATCGAGCTGGTTCACCGAGATCACGTGCGGTGGCAGGCCCGCCAGGTCGTCGGCAGTCGCGTGCATCGGCCACGCCAGCGGATTGGTGGCGTTGGCACCGTCGGGGTCGTACGTCTTGGCCAAGGCGCCCATGTTCTCGACGTTCAAGAAGTAGTTGTCGTTCTCGAACAGCGAAGCGAGCGCTGCCGGCGGGTCGGCGTAGGCCCCTGAGATGTACGGGCACTGGGCGTAGACACCGGCGATCTCACCGATCCAGCCGTCCTGCTTCGCCTTGAGCGCCGTGGCGATCGAGAGGTTTCCGCCTCCCGACTCGCCCGAGATGATCACCTTCGAGACGCCGAGCGAGACCCGGTTCGCGATCACCCACTGCGCGGCGCTTGCGCAGTCGTTCAATCCAGCAGGGAACGGATGCGGCCCGAGCTTGCCCGCCGCATTACGGAACTCGACGCCGACCACGACCATCCCGGTGGCCGCGAGGTCGTCACGCCACTTGACGTAGCTCTCGCCGGTGGCGCTCAGTATCGCCATCCCACCGCCGTGCGTGTGGACCACACACGGCATCGGTCCCTCCACGTCGTCGGGCCGGTGGATGAACAACGTGATGTCGTTGCCGTCGACCCCGGTGATCGTCTCTGCGTACGACGACACGCCCTCGGTCGCGACCATGTTGGCGGTGAGTACCCCGCCGACGGCATCGAAGCCGGCTTCGGCGAGCAGGGCATAGTCCAGGAGGTCGGCGAGGGGCGTTGCGGCGGTCACGGGCGAGGGCGGTGGGGCGACGTCGAGTCCGAGAGGGCCCATCGCCGCCACCATGCGCGGGTCGGCGCGGGGGTCGTCCCTGATGTCGAGATCCGGAGTGCCGAGTCGGCCGGGCAGCAGAGGTGAAGTGGACATGTCGGTGGGCTCCTTCCAGCGGTGCAGCGATCATCGCGCCACTGCGGAACGGTGGACGACACGGACGTGCCGCGTTCGTTCGACGGAACTGGGACACTGGATGCATGACAGCCCCAGGAGAAACCGACCTCGATGCGATGCTGGCATCGCTTTCCGTCGAGCGTCGACCGGGGGTGTTCACCTACATCGCCGTCGAAGTGCCGACCCCGGGTCTCGTCGCTGCGGCGCACGCCATCGTCAGGGAGGGCCGTCTGACCACGATCGTCCTGCCCGTCGAGGCGGCAGAACGTGCCGGTCGGCCCGTCACCGTCCGTTTGGCCTGGCTGAGCCTCACGGTGCAGTCGAGTCTCGACGCCGTCGGTCTCACCGCAGCCGTCAGTGCGCGCCTCGCCGAGGCCGGAATCGCGTGCAACGTACTCGCCGGCTATCACCACGACCACCTGCTGGTGCCGGTCGATCGCGCCGACGACGCCACAGCACTCCTCACCGCCTGACGGAGATGTCGGGCGCGGGCCTGAGTGGTCCGATGCCGGTGCCGAGCTCCCGATCGACGAAGTCCCAGAATTCGCACGCCGCAGCAGCGGTCGAGGGCCCGATGGTCGTGGCGTCGGGGTCGTAGACGCAGCGAACGAAGCTCCGCCCGATCGTCACCGCGCTGCGGTTCGCGTCGTGTGCGTCACTCCACCGCCAGCTTCCGTCCTGCCCTTCGAGATGGCGGTCGACGTGGCGTATCGCTGGCTCGGCATCGTGAGACAGTCCGGCCATCCAGGTGCCGCCTCCTCGGTGAGCATCGGCCAACGCCAGCAGTTCGCCTTCGATGACCGCAGCCGGCCGACCGAGGTCGTGCCCACCCACCACGAGGTCGTTGACGAGCAGGATCGGCACACCGCTGGCGCGAGCGATCGTCATGAGGCCGGCTCCGAACCGCGGATTCAGTTCCGTGGGCCAGAACCCGTCGGAGGTCACCACGCCGTCGACCGTGAACGCGCCCCGGAAGTCCAGATCGTCGGCCAGCCGGGCGCCGGCCATGCGGGCAATCGAGCGCATCTGCTCGCGAACCTCGTCGGGCGGGTCCCAGTAGGTGGCACAGCCCGCATACACGAACTCGTGTCCCCGTCGGAGCGTGACCATCTCGACCGGCCGGAAGACCGCCACGCCATCGGGGAGCACGATCCCGTGGATCGAACACGGGACGCCGTCGAGGAACGGCATCACCCTGACCGTGTCGCACACCTTCTCCAACCCGTCGAGCGCGGCATCTCGCGACACCTCGTCGGCCACCCAATAGGTCTGCGACGCGCCGCCGTGGAATCCCTCACGCGCATCCGCAGCCCACACCGTTCCGTCGCCGCAGTCGATCGTTTTGCTTGCCTCGACCGCCTCCCGGAGAGCGACGACCCTCGACGGCTGACGAACGATTCCGGCGCGATCCCAGAATGCGTCCACCACCACCTTGTCCTCGAGGGCAACCCACTCCGGTCGGCGGTACGACACGAAGGCGCGTCCGGCGAGGTCTGGACGCGTGTTGAGGAACGAGCCGAGCACCAACGCCTCGCGGCCCGGATCGAACTCGTCGAGCGCGGCGACCACGTCGACTGGTGGATGGGCGAGAAATCGGTCGTCGGCGCGGATCTGCTGCATCATCGTCAGACCGGTCGGTGCCTCGACCACCATCGTCGTTGCGTCCGGCCTCGGTCCGGCGCCCCATCCGTTGGCGACGATCAGGATGTCGGTGGCGCCGGCAGCGCGCAGAACCGGCACGTGTTCGGTCCATGCTGCGGCGTTGGCGCCGGCGACGACGACGAGTCTGCCGCCGACCAACGATGCGAGCGGCTCACTCCACCAGTCGTCCGGCCCCTCCTCCATCGGTGAGACGCTAGACGTCCTCGTCTCGCCACGGCGACGGAGTTCTTCGTCGTCGTCTACGGTGTCCTGCATGACGCTTCGGGCGGGCGCCGCTCGTGTCGACATCACACCGAGCTGGCCCGTGATGCAGGGAGGTTTCGGTCAGCGGACGTCTCCGAGCGAAGGCGTGCTCGACCGGGTGTTCGCGAAGGCTCTCTGGCTCGAGAACGACAGCACCACCGTGTTGCTGATCACCGCCGATCTGATCGCGATGCCGTCGCAGATCTCGCGGCCGGTGGTCGAACGGTTGATCGAAGCGACCGGCCTGACATCGGAGCAGATCCTGCTCTGCGCATCTCACACCCACTCGGGCCCGCTCCCGGTCGGTGCCCCGGAGGCGTCGGGTGTGGCGCAGTACAGCGCATTCCTGATCGAGCGGTTGGTCGACGTCGGCCTCGATGCCGGTGCGGCTCTGGTTCCGTGCACGATGGGGACGGGTGTCGGCGCTGCGGACGTCTTCTTCAACCGCCGGACGCGGGGAACGCCGAACCTCGTCGATCGTCGGATTCCCGTGCTCGCAGTTCGGGACGCTGTGAACGACGACGTTCTGGCCGTCGTGTTCGGCGCCGGGTGTCACCCCGTCACGCTCGGGTGGGAGAACCAGCTGATCAGCGGGGACTATCCCGGCGCTGCCCAGCGGCGCGTCGAGGAGCGGTTGGACGGTTCGACGGCGATGTTCGTCAACACGACCGAGGCAAACGTGATCCCCGTGACGAGCCCGAACCGCGACGCTCTCGATCCGCGCGGCTACCAACGGAGTTCGGCGGACGATGCCGATTGGGTCGGGTGTGCAATCGCCGACGAGGTGCTCCGTGTGTTGCCGGACATCATGACGACGCCAACGGCTCGGATCGGGAGTGCTCGTCGGGTCATGCAGTTCCTCCCGAACAATGCAGCGTTCGATCTCGACTCGGCCCAGCATCGCCTGGAGCGCGCCACTGCGGTGCTCGCAGCAGCATGCGGCGACGACTTCGTCGAGCGCGCCGACGGCCACCTGTGGGCGTTGGCCTCGCGCCACGTCGTGAGCACCGACTGCGACGAGTACGAGATGCGCCGCGTGATGATCGCGTGCTGCGAGTACCTCGGGTTGTCGGCGCGTGTCGCCCACGGCCGGGCGCTGGAGCCGGTCGATGTCCCGATCCAGGTCATGTGTCTGCACGATCTCGAACTGCTGGCGTTGCCGGGCGAGCCACTCGTCGAGGTCGGTGTCGCATGGAGTGACTGTGCTGCCGGCGATCGGGCTGCGAGTGATCGGGCTGCGAGCGATCGGGCGTTCGTCGTCGGGCTCGCCAACGCGCACCACCGATACCTCCCCATGCACGAACACTTCGCTCGCGACGATGCCGCCCTCCAGTACGACACCGTCACCGCCGGACTGGAGCCATCGGCGGTCGACCGGATGCTCGCCGAAGCCACCGAGATGCTGCTCCTCGTCCGCGGTTGATGTCGATCGTGGCCACGTGATCGAACTCGTGACCTTCCGGCTCCGAGCGGGCGCCGATGTCGGCGAGTTCCTGCTGGCTGACAGCCGCGTACAGACCGAGGTGGCCTACCAGTGCCCCGGACTGCTGCGCCGCACGATCGCTCGGGAGGGCGACCGCTGGCTCGTGCTCCAGATGTGGGCGAGCGCGCAGGCCGGCATCGACGGCGAGCAGACGTTCATCTCCTCGGTTGCGGGCTCGACGTTCATGACCTTCGTGGACACGTCGACGTTCAGCGTCGATCGGTTCGGCAGCGTCGACTGAATCGGGTGCCGTCCCGTTGGATCATTGCTGGACGAGCACCAGTGGGTTGCCCTCGGGGTCCTCGATCGACGCGATCGTCGGACCGCCCGGCACGTCGAACGGCGGGAACACGACCGAGCCGCCCAACGTCGGCACGCGTTCCAACGACCCGGTCAGGTCCCGCACCTGCACGTACAGCACGAACCCGGAACGATCGCTCTGGCGCATGTGACCCGCCGGGCCGGGTTCCGGGCCACCCAGACCGCTCGGGATGTTCATGATCGGGCCGTCGCCGATCGACCAGTTGAACAGGCTCGCGTAGAACTCCCGTTGCAACTGCGGATCGCGAGCCTCGATCTCCCAGTGCACGATCGGCCTGGCCCAGTCGGGTGATGGGTCGGGAGGCTGGTCGGGCATCCCGGCACGCTACGACACCGGATCGACCCGATCCGCCACATCGGGACGGTCGATCCGCAGGATCTCGTGCATCGGATCGTGTCGGGGACTGTCGGGCTCGAGCTCGCCGCGGGCGACGAGTCGGAATCCGGCGCGCAGCAGCGCTCGCCACGATCGCTCGTTCACCGAGTTCACGGGCACCACCACGTGCGTGGCGAACGGATCGGTCGCCCAGATGCGCTCGACGAAGGCCTTGATGATCTCGGTCCCGACTCCTCGTCCCACACGATCAGGGTCGCCGACGAGATAGTCGATCGTCACCGTCCCGTCGCCGACCGGGTAGACCTCGACCATCTCCTCGACGTACTCCGGGTAATCGACGAAGTGGCAGTACTGCACCAGCCCGATCGGCGTCCCGTCGAACAACGCAAGGTGGTCCTCGCCGGGCTCGTCGCCATCGATCGCCCGTCCGAAGTCGCGCTCCAGCGCGTCGGGGGTGTACTCGTGTGCCCACCACTCGTGGACGTGCGGCTGCGCGAGCCAGCTCGCCAACAGCCCGAAGTCGTCGCGTGACAACCGCCGGAACGTGAACATCACTCGTTCAGTTGGAGCTGAGGTCGTCGGGCGCGTCGGCGAGCCAGGCGAGGCGGCCGGGTTGGCGCCGGAGCACGGTGCGCCACAGCTCGTCGGGGTCGTCTGAGAAGACGTCCCCGGGTTCGGAGTCGAGCACGAGCCAGGCGCCCGACTCGATCTCGCCTTCGAGCTGTCCGGGTCCCCAGCCGGCATACCCTCGGAACACGCGGACCCCCCGCACCTCGGCGGCCACCAGTGCCGGGTCGGCGGTGAGATCGGCGGATGCGATCGTGCCGACGATGGGGGAGAGGTACTCGCCGTGGTCGATCATCGCCTGCTTGGTCTCGGCGAGCGCGATCAGCGCCGACTCCTCGACCGGGCCACCGGAGAACACCGACGAGGGCACCGACTGGAGGTCGATCCATCGATCGAGTGGTTCGTCGAGCGCTTCGTGGCTGGGTCGATTGATCACCACGCCGATGGCACCTTCGTCATGGTGCTCGAGCATGAAGATGACCGTGCGGTCGAAGTTCGCGTCCTCGAGCGGCGGCGTGGCCACGAGGAGGCGCCCTTTGGTCGGCGGCATCCCGGGAATCATCGGCCCCAGTCTGCCAGCAACCGTCCCCGTCGGCGAGAAGATCCTTGGATGAACATGCGTGATCATGTATGTTCATGCAATGACTACGATCGGAATCGTCGGAGCGTCGGGATACACCGGCGCAGAACTGCTGCGCATCGCTGCGCAGCATCCGGACTTCGAGGTGCTCGTCGCCACCGGTGACTCGATGGCCGGTCGGCGAGCGGCCGATCTGTATCCGTCGCTGCAGGTTGCGTACCCGGATCTCGTCTTCTCCGAGTTCGACCTCGCATCCGTCGACGGACTCGACCTCGTGTTCCTTGGTCTTCCCCATGGCGCCTCGATGGAGCTCGCACCGTCGCTCGTCGGCAACGTGGGCTGCGTGGTCGATCTGTCGGCAGCGTTCCGGTTGAAGGACGCTGCCGCCTACCCGAGTTTCTACGGCTTCGAACACACCCAGCTCGACCTGTTGGCGTCTGCGGTGTTCGGCCTGCCCGAGCTGCACCGAGCCGACCTGAAGGGAGCGGCGCTCGTGGCGACGCCGGGCTGCCACGTGACTGCGGCGACCTTGGCGCTTCGGCCACTCGTCGCTGCCGGCCTCGTCGAGACGACCGGCATCGTCGTCAACACACTCACCGGCATCACCGGTGCGGGACGGGCCCCGTCCGACACCAACGTGTTCACGAACATCGACTCGAACGCGGTGGCCTACGGGCTGCTGTCGCACCGCCACACCCCGGAGATGGAGCAGGAGATCGGCGCCGAACTGATCTTCACGCCGCATCTCGTGCCGATGAGCCGCGGGCTGCTCGCCACCTGTGCAGCTCCCGCCACAGCCGATTGCAGCGATGCTGCTCTCGCCGACGCGCTCGCTTCGTTCTACGCCCATGAACCCTTCGTGGCGGTGCTCGACGCACCACCGGCCACGAAGTCGGTGCTCGGCTCGAACGCCGCCCACGTCAGCGCTCGCTACGACCCGCGGACCGGCACGGTGATCTCCATGTGCGCCATCGACAACCTCACCAAGGGTGCCTCGGGTGGTGCGGTGCAGGCCGCCAACGTTGCCCTCGGCCTCGCCGAGACCGCCGGACTCACCACGATCGGACTCGCACCGTGAGCGTCGACGCCATCGGCGACACCTCCGCTTCGCTCAAGGCATCGGTGCTCGTCGAGGCACTGCCGTACATCCGGCGCTTCGTCGGCAAGACCGTCGTCGTCAAGTACGGCGGCAACGCACTCGCCGGTACGTCCGATCACGACGCGCTCACGCTGTTCGCCGAGGACATCGTGCTGATGCGCCTCGTCGGGATGCACCCGATCGTCGTGCACGGCGGGGGTCCGCAGATCTCCGAGATGATGGAACGTCTCGGCAAGGTGCCCGAGTTCGTCGACGGGCTGCGCGTCACCGACGCCGAAACCGTCGACATCGCTCGGATGGTGCTCAAGGGTCAGGTGAACCCCCAGCTCGTCGCGGCGATCAACGTGCACGGACGGTTCGCCGTCGGGATCAGCGGCGTCGACGGCGGGCTGATCCGGGCGACGACACGCGACGAGAAGCTGGGGTTCGTCGGCGATGTCACCGAGATCAATCCGGAGGTGATCCACGGGTTGATCGACGACGAGTTCATCCCGGTGATCGCGACGATCGGCAGCGACGAGACCGGCCAGGCCTACAACATCAACGCCGACACGGTCGCCGGTGCCATCGCCGAGGCGATCGGCGCCGAGAAGCTGGTGTACCTCACCGACATCGAGGGGCTGCGGCGCGACGTCGCCGACCCCGCGAGCCTGATCCGTCAGACCACTGCCGACGAACTCGACCAGCTCGTGGCCGACGGGATCATCGCCGGCGGCATGATCCCCAAGGTCGCCAGTTGCACCCAGGCAGTCCGCAACGGTGTGCACCGCGCCCACATCCTCGACGGCCGCATCGCACACGTGCTGCTCCTCGAGATCTTCACCGACGCCGGCATCGGCACCATGATCATGGAGGAACGGTGATGCAGCAACGCAACGAACCCCAGGAAGGGTCCCCTGAATGAGTCCCCGAGCACCCAGCGCGGCGTCACACGCCTTCGACCACGCCCCGATGGCGAACTGCCCGTTCATGCCCGTGTTCGGGCCGCCCGCGATCATGTTCGAGCGGGGCCGGGGGACCGAACTCTGGGATTCCGACGGCAAGCGCTACCTGGACTTCCTGGCCGGCATCGCCGTCGTGTCGCTCGGGCACGCCAACCCGGTCGTCGCCGAAGCGGTCGGTGACCAGCTCGAGCGGCTCCTGCACGTGTCGAACTTCTTCGCCAACCCGGTCGCCACCGAAGCGGCGGTCAAGATCAACGAGTTGCTGCTCGAAGCGACCGGGCACCGCGGGCAGATCTTCTTCACGAACTCGGGCGCCGAGTCGAACGAGTGCGCCATCAAGCTCGCTCGCAAGTACGGCGGACGTGGCCGCCACACGGTCGTGAGCGCGCTCGGCAGCTTCCACGGCCGCACCCTCGCAACCCTGGCGGCCACAGGGCAACCCGCCAAGCACGAACCGTTCGCGCCGATGCCTGAAGGCTTCCGCCACGTCGCGTGGGGAGATCTCGATGCGATGCGCCAGGCCGTCGACGGCACGGTCGCCGCTGTCCTGATCGAACCGATCCAGGGTGAGGGAGGCGTGCAGCCGGCGACCACCGAATATCTCCAGGGCATCCGGGCGCTGTGCGACGAGACCGGCGCGCTGATGATGGTCGACGAGATCCAGACCGGTTTCGCGCGCACGGGCACCTGGTTCGGATTCGAACACGCCGAGGTCGGTCCCGACGTGGTGACGCTCGCGAAGGCGATGGGCAACGGCATGCCCGTCGGCGCATGTTGGGCCCGTGTCGACGTCGCGGCCGTGTTCGAGCCCGGCGATCACGGCAGCACCTACTCCGGCACGGCGATCGCGACCGCGGCGGTGAACGCCGTGATCGACGAGATGCAACGCATCGACGCGCCGGCGGTCGCTCGTCGCCAGGGACAGCGCATCGCCGACGCCCTGCGGTCGGTGCCAGGTGTCGCCGACATTCGCGGGCGGGGCCTGATGCTCGGCATCCAACTCGACGAGGGCATCGACGCCCGAGCCATCTACACCGACCTGCTCGGCCTCGGTCTGATCGTCAATGCCGTGACGCCGACCACGTTGCGCCTGGTCCCGCCGATCACCGTCACGGACGACGAGATCGACGAAGCGGTCGCCATGATCACCGCATCGCTCGAATCGTCGCTCGAATCGTCGCTCGAATCGAGCGAGGTGCAGACGTGACGCGCCATCTGCTCGACGTCACCGATTTCACCGGCGACGAAGTCCGTGAGATCCTGGCGCTCGCCGAGACCCCCGTCGAGTCGCTCGGGCAGCCGCTCGCCGGTCGGGGTGCAGCGCTGATGTTCGAGAAACCATCCAATCGCACGCGCCATTCGATGGAGATGGCGGTCAGCCAATTGGGCGGACACCCGGTCTACACGCGCGGCGAAGAAGTCGGCTTCGACACACGGGAGCCGGTGGAGGACATCGCCCGGGTGATGGAGGGCTACCACGCCGTGATCGCCGCCCGCGTGTTCGATCACCTCACGGTCACCCGGATGGCTGCGGTCGTCGACGTGCCCGTGGTCAACATGCTGTCGGACCACTCCCACCCGCTGCAGGCGTTCGCCGACGCGTTGACGATGCAGCAGTGCTTCGGCGAACTGGCGGGCAGGACCGTGGCGTACGTCGGCGACTTCAACAACGTGTCGCGGTCGCTCGCGGAGATCGCAGCGCTGCTCGGCATGCACATCCGATTCGCGTGCCCGCACGGCTTCGATGCTCCGCTGGTGGAACTCGAACGCTTCGGCCTGCTCGGCGCCCCATCGGTCGAACAGTCGCATCGACCCGCCGACGCCGTCGAAGGAGCGCACGCGGTCCACACCGACACCTGGGTGTCGATGGGCCAGGAAGCCGAGAAGCAGCAGCGGATCCAGCAGTTCGAGGGCTACACCGTCGACGCCGACATGATGGCGCTCGCCGACCCGGCGGCGGTGTTCATGCACTGCCTGCCCGCCTACCGCGGCATCGAGGTGGCGGCCGAGGTGATCGACGGTCCGCAGTCGGTGGTGTTCCAGCAAGCCCACAACCGCCTGCACGCCGCCCGCGGCGCGATGGCGTTCCTCCTCGGCGTACGAGATTTGCCAGGCACATCGCGTACGCCGACCACCACCACCACCACCTCCACGGAGGCGCCGAGATGAGCAAGGTGCAGCGTCAGGCCACGATCAGCCGGATCATCGGCGATCACGAGGTCACCAGCCAACCGCAGCTGATCGAACTGCTGGCCGAACACGGCATCGAGGCCACGCAGGCCACGGTGTCGCGCGACCTCGACGACATCGGAGCGATCAAGGTTCGCGTGCCGAGCGGCAACACGGTCTACGCGATCCCCGAGTTCGCACCCGACCGACTTGCGCCGGTCGACCAGCTTCGCCGGGTGATGGGGGAGTGGGTGGCCGAGGTCGCATGGTCCGGCAACATCGTCATCCTGCGCACCCCGCCCGGTTGTGCCCACGTCGTGGCGTCGGCGCTCGACCGCAGCCGGGTCGACGGTCTCCTGGGCACGGTGGCCGGCGACGACACGTTGATGTGTGTGGCGTCGTCGACCGACGGCGCACCACTCGCTGCGCATCTTCGCGATCTGGCCGGACTGGACTGACATGCACGAAACACCTGACGAGCACTCGAAGACCCTGTGGCATGGCCGCTTCGCCGCCGGGCCCGCCGAGGCGCTGATGGCCTACACCGTCAGCCTCCCGTTCGATCGCACCATGTGGCGTGACGACATCGACGGGTCCAAGGCCCACGTCCGAGGGCTCGCCCGGGTCGGCCTGCTCACCGACGCCGAACGCGACGGCGTGCTCGACGCGCTCGATCAGGCAGCGACCGAGATGGAGTCGGGCACGTTCACGTACGTCGAGAGCGACGAGGACATCCACACCGCCGTGGAACGCCGTGTGACCGAACTCGCAGGTTCGGCCGGCGCCAAGTTGCACACCGCTCGCAGCCGCAACGATCAGGTGGCGACCGATCTCCGGCTGTGGTGCAAGCGTGAGCTGCTCCTTGTCGCACGATCGATTCACGGGCTGCAGCAGGTGCTCCTGCGACGTGCGCTCGATGCCGGTGACACGTACCTGCCCGGTTACACCCACCTCCAGCGCGCGCAGCCGGTGCTGCTCGCCCACCATCTCCTCGCGCACGGCTGGGCGCTCGCTCGCGACGTCGATCGGCTGCTCGCCACCCGTACCCGGCTCGACGTGT
>JBGTIA010000309.1:0-3782 GCA_041745835.1 Ilumatobacteraceae bacterium
GTGCGCGGCCCGTTCGATCCCGAGAACTCCGTCGAGACGATCGAGCCGGCCGCACCCTGACCGCCGGGCGTCCAGACTCGAACCTTGCCGACGGTCTGCGCGATCGCGCTGTCGCTGCGGGAGTCTTCGACGGCAATCGCGGCGAGCCCGACCGACGCCCGTGACGCTGTGCCGAAGTACACCTGACACGACTGGGTGTCGCAGATCCCGTTCGCCCACCGACCCGGCTGCAACGCGTAGGAACGAGCGGCCACGGCTTGGGCCATCACGGCATGCACGCCTCGGCCACCGCCGGCGTCGGCCCAACTCGCCGAGATCTCCTTCGGGACGACGCCACGCAGGTAGTCCTCGACCAGCACGCGGTTGACGACCCGATTACCGTCCTCGATCCGCATCGAACCCCGGTAGTGGGTGACCTTGCCGGACGGATCGCAGACACCGAGCGCGGACGTTGCGGCGCCGGTGGTCATCCGATTGGCGTCGACTGGTCCATTGCCGGTCGTGAACTCGATCGGTCCCGCCACGGGTACGGCAGTGAGCAGCGTCCAGCCCATGGGTACGCCGCTGGGGGGCGGACACGCCTGCGTCGCGACGCTGTAGATCTGGAACTGGTTCGGTGCGACCTCGATCGCCGTCATCGAGGCGGCCACGTTGCCGGCCCAGCGGACGTCGTTCACGTAGGACACGACCCCGAGCGTTGCGACACCGTCGAGTGCCTTGAGCTGCACGTCGATCGTGCCGAACGTGTCGACGTCGGCCAGCGCGGTGTTGCCGTAGTAGTGGTCGAGGATCCACCGCCAGTCCTTGTTCTGGTCGACGGCCCAGCCATAGGCGCCCCACTGGCTCATGCCGCGGCCGTGACCGTTGCCCGTGCCCTCGACCACGACGGATCCGATCGCCGTCTGGGCCGACACGGTCGGCGCCGGAGCGCGATCCAACGCCCCGACGGTCAGGCCGAGCACGGCCGCGAAGACGATCAGCGCTCGGCGCATGTCACGCAACTGTAACGATGCGCCGGGAGGTGGGGCGGTCACCACGAGTGGTTCTTCGACAGCGATCAGCGCCAGCTCGACGTTTTCTTGCCAGAGCGTCCGGCAGCGGTCTCCGGAATCAGCCGGGAATCAGCGGCGGATCAACCGGGAATCGGCCTGGGATCAGCGGGGAATCAGCGGGGAACCGCTGCGACTGCGAGCGCGTCGACGAGGTCGTTCATCGGGTCGCCGCTGTGGCCCTTCACCCACTGGAAGCTCACGTCGCCGGCGTTGACCAACTCGATCAGCGGCTGCCACAGATCGACGTTCGCCACTGGCTTCTTCTGCGAGTTCGTCCACCCGTTGCGCTGCCATTTGACCCACCACCGGTCGCGGAAGCAGTTGACGACGTAGGTCGAGTCGGACACGATCTCGATCGGCATCGCCGCGCCATGGTCGTCGGCGAGATCCGAATAGGTCTGGAGTGCGTCGAGCACCGCATGGATCTCCATGCGTTGGTTGGTCGTGTGCGCTTCTCCCCCTGCACCGTGAGGCTCACCTGTCGGCGCCACCGCCCAGGCCCAACCGCCCGGGCCCGGGTTCCCACTGCACGCGCCGTCGGTGTAGATCACGAGTTGCTGCACTCCCGCAACCTACCGGCGCCCCAAGACCCGAAAAATGCGCGGATCTGCCCGCGCAGCGCACGATCGTGCGCAAGTTTCGGAGTGGGCACCGAAATCTGTGCGGATCTGCCCGCTGAGCGCAACGACGGGCGCAAATTTCGGCGGGGGGCGGAACCTTTCGGAATTGGCCGAGGGGCACCCGGTGCGTACCGGCCGGTAACACTGCGAGACTGGGGGCCATGATCTTCGACGGCCACGTGCACCAGCTGCCCGACATCGACCCGACGGAGACCAAGGAGTGGCTCGACAGTCTCGACGCCGTCGTCGACACCCACGGCAAGACGCGGGCCCGCTATCTCCTCACCCGCCTGATGGAGCGAGCGACGGCAAGCCAGGTCTCGTTCCCCGCCACGGTGTCGACGCCCTACGTCAACACGATCCCTCGCGAGCAGGAGCCGTGGTTCCCCGGCGACGAACACATCGAGCGCCGGATCCGGGCGTTCATCCGCTGGAACGCGGCGATGATGGTGGTGCGCGCCAACAAGACCGCCGACGGCATCGGCGGCCACCTGTCGACGTTCGCGAGCTCGGCCTCGCTGTACGAGATCGGCTTCAACCACTTCTTCCGCGGCAAGGACGACGGTCGGCCCGGCGACCACGTCTACTACCAGGGCCATGCCGCTCCCGGCATCTATGCACGGGCGTTCCTCGAGGGCCGACTCACCGAGGACGACCTCGACCACTTCCGTCGCGAGATCGGCCGAGGAGGACGCGGGCTCTCGTCGTACCCGCACCCTCGGCTGATGCCCGACTTCTGGGAGTTCCCCACCGTGTCGATGGGGCTCGGGCCGATCACTGCGCTCTACCAGGCGCGATTCAACCGCTACCTCCAGAACCGCCACATCGACGACACCTCCGACAGCCGCGTGTGGTGCTTCCTGGGCGACGGCGAGACCGACGAGCCCGAGACTCTCGGCGCCATCTCACTCGCCTCTCGCGAGGAGCTCGACAACCTGGTGTTCGTCGTCAACTGCAACCTGCAGCGCCTCGACGGCCCGGTACGCGGCAACGGCAAGATCATCCAGGAACTCGAAGCGACCTTCCGCGGCGCCGGGTGGAACGTGATCAAGGTGATCTGGGGCTCGAGGTGGGACGACCTGCTCGCCCAGGACAAGGACGGTGTGCTGCTCAACAAGATGAACAACACCGTCGACGGCGAGTTCCAGCGCTACGCCGTGGAGGACGGCGAGTTCATCCGCGACAGCTTCTTCGGTCCCGACGAGCGGCTCCGCAAGATGGTCGCCGACCTGAGCGACGACGAACTGCGCAACCTCCCCCGCGGCGGCCACGATTACCGCAAGCTGTACGCCGCGTACAAGGCGGCCACCGAGAACCTCGGCTCGGGTCGCCCGACCGTGATCCTGGCGAAGACCGTCAAGGGCTGGACGCTCGGGCCGGGCTTCGAAGGCCGCAACTCGACGCACCAGATCAAGAAGATGACCAAGGACCAGCTGCTCGCGATGCGCGACCGGCTGCACCTGCACGACGAGATCTCCGAGGAGGGCTTCGACGACGCCCGCCCGCCGTACATCAAGCTCGGCAAGGACTCGATCGAGTACCAGTACATGATGGAACGCCGCAAGGCGCTCGACGGTTCGATCCCCAAACGCACCACCGTCGCCCGCCGCCCACTCGAACTCCCGAACGACGGGCCGTTCGCCGAGATGCGCGCCGGGTCGAACGGTCAGCAAGTCTCGACCACGATGGCGTTCACGCGCCTCCTGCGTGGTCTTGCTCGCGACGAGCACATCGGACCCCGGGTCGTACCGATCATTCCCGACGAGGCACGTACCTTCGGCATGGATGCGCTTTTCCGCGAGCTGAACATCTACGCCTCGCAGGGACAGAAGTACCAGCCGGTCGACCACGACCTGCTGCTGTCGTACTCCGAATCGACCAAGGGCCAGATCCTCGAAGAGGGCATCACCGAGGCAGGGTCGATGTCGAGCTTCATCGCCGCCGGCACCTCCTACGCCACTCGTGGGGTCCCGATGGTGCCCTTCTACACGTTCTATTCCATGTTCGGTTTCCAGCGCGTGGGGGATCTGATCTGGCAGGCGGCCGACATGCGCGCCCGCGGCTTCATGATGGCCGCCACGGCGGGCCGCACCACGCTGCTCGGCGAGGG
>JBGTIA010000310.1:0-3486 GCA_041745835.1 Ilumatobacteraceae bacterium
GAATGTTGCATGGCCTACATCCCGAACCGGGTCGCCCACGACGCCGACGCGCACATCATGGAGCCGCCGAACTGGCTGCGCGATCACGCCGACCCCGACATCCGCGATCGCATCGAGCGTCCGGGCTACGCGAACGAGCTCGCCCAGACCGGCGACGGCGACCACGACGCCCATTCGGCAGGCGACCCGGACCGCATCGACGAGGTGTTCGCCCGGCTCGCGCAACGCCACCGAACCGACGAGTTCCTCGTGAACGAGGACATCGACGTGATGAACCGCAAGAACTTCGCGGCGACCGGCTCGTTCCTCGCCGAGGACCGGCCCCGGGTGCTCGACTTCATCGGGGTGCAGAGCCAACTGCTGTTCAACACGTTCCACAACAGCCGCATGTACCAGTGGGAACACCAGGCCGACCTCGACCTCGCGTACGGCGCCGCTCGCGCGCACAACCGGGGGATGATCGAGTTCTGCTCGGTCGATCCCCGCCTCCTGCCGACCTGCTACGTCCCGCTCGCAGACTTCGATCGCGCCGCCGCCATGGCGGGCGAGGCGATCGACACGGGGGCAGCGGCGCTGCTCGTGGCGTCTGGATGCCCGATGGACCACTCGCCGTCGCACATTGCGCTCGATCCGGTGTGGCGTCAGGCCGAGGAAGCGGGCATCCCGATCGTGTTCCACGTCGGCGGCACCGGCGACCTGATCGACCGCGCCTACTTCGACAACGGCCTGCCGATCCCGACCGACTTCCACGGCGGCGAGGAGAACTTCCGCTCCGTCGACTACATGGCGATCCCGTTCCCGCCGATGCAGACGCTCGCCACCATGATCTTCGACGGCGTGCTCGAACGATTCCCCGACCTCCGGATCGGCGTCATCGAGCAGGGCTGCAGTTGGGTCCCGAGTTGGATGAAGCAGATGGAGTCCGCGATTGATGCGTTCGCACGACACGAAGAGCGCCTGCAGAATCTGTCGCTGCGCCCGAGTGAGTACGTCGAACGCCAGGTGCGGGTGACTCCGTACCCGACCGAGGACATCGGCTGGGTCACCGACCAGGTCGGCCCGAACGTCCTGCTGTTCAACACCGACTACCCGCACGTCGAGGGCGGTCGCCGGCCGTTCGAGCGGTTCGAGAAGAGTCTCGGCGACCGCTCGGAGGAGATCCGCCAGCGCTTCTACGCCGACAACTTCGTCGACCTGATGGGCTCCGCCGTCGCTGCCCTCGTCTGAATGTCACACCGTGCCGGGTCAAACGTGACAGCACGATGGCACGGTTGGCGGATCACGAGTCGGGGTACGCGGCCACGATGAGTCGACCCACCAGCCGATCCCTCAGCGACGACTGCGTCCTCGACCTCGTCGGCCGTCCCCTCGTCGCTTCGTACCGGATCCAGCTGACACCGACGTTCGGGTTCGCCGGCACCATCGGCCTGCTCGACCACCTGGTGTCGCTCGGCGTCAGCCACCTCTACCTGTCGCCGATCACCGAAGCGGTGCCGGGCAGCCTCCACGGCTACGACGTGATCGATCACTCGCAGGTGCGCGCCGAGTTCGGTGGCGAGGATGGACTGATCGCACTCCTGGACTCCGCCGAGGAGCGGGGACTCGGCGTGGTGATCGACCACGTCCCGAATCACATGTCGGTCGCCGAGGCGCACCTCAACGACCGGTGGTGGGAGATGCTGCGTGACGGCCCATCGTCAGCGGCGGCTGCCTGGTTCGACGTCGACTGGGACGCTGCGGACGGGCGGGTGATCGTGCCCAAACTCGGCGACCCACTCGATGATGTGCTCGCCGCAGGCGGACTGGCAATCGATGAGGGTGATCGTGGACCGGAACTGCGCTACGGGCCGCTGCGGTTCCCGTTGGCAGCGGGGACCGAGGGACTGGATGTCGCACAGGCCGTCGAGCGCCAGCACTACCGACTGCAGTGGTGGCGAGACCCTGATCGCAACGTTCGTCGCTTCTTCACCATCGACGACCTCGTCGCCGTGCGGGCCGAGGAGCCCGACGTCGCGGCGGCGATCGACACGATCCCGACCCGTCTCGTCGATCACCCGGCCTTCGCCGGGGTCAGAGTCGACCACGTCGACGGTCTCGCCCAGCCCGGCGCCTACCTCGCCGGTCTACGCGAACGGATCGGTCAGCAGCGCTGGTTGCTCGTGGAGAAGATCCTGGCGCCCGGTGAGAGGCTGCCACCGGCGTGGCCGGTCGACGGCACCACGGGCTACGAGCACATCCGAGCGAGCGAGCACACGTTCCTCGACCCCTCCGCCGAGGCGCCGCTCGACCGGTTGTGGATCGAGCGGACAGGTGACGAGCGAGGATTCGCCGAGATCGAGGACCAAGCCCGGCGCGAGGTGCTCGAAGGCGGACTCCGACCCGATCTCGACCGACTGGTCCGTCTGGTGGTCGATCAACGCCGCCACGCCGACGGCATCTCCTCCAATGACGTGTCCGCCGATGACGGCCCGGTACGTGATGCGCTCGTCGAACTCACCCTCGGCGTCCACCGGTACCGGACCTATCTTCCCGACGACGATGCCTCGCTGGCCGAACTCGACCGCGCCCGCGAGCGCGCCATGAGCGCCCGAGCAGACCTCTCCGACATGATCGAGACGGTGGTCGACCTGATCCGTTCGACACCGGTCGTTGCCATTCGCTGGGAACAGTTGACCAGTCCGACCATGGCCAAGGGTGCCGAGGACCGCGCGTTCTACCGCTACCTGCGCCTTCCGTCCCTGTGCGAAGTAGGTGGTGCGCCGGGTGCGTTCGCCATGCCGGTCGACGAGTTGCACCGGCATCATGGCCAGGTTCAGGCAACAGCGCCGATGACCATGATCGCGGGAACCACCCATGACACCAAGCGGTCCGAGGGAGTGCGCGCCCGTTCGTTGGCGATCGCGGCGATTGCGGACGACTGGTCCGCAGCCGTGCGGTCGTGGTTCGACGATCACGACGACCACGGACTCGACCCCGCGACGGTCCTCCTTGCGCTGCACACCGCGGTCGCGGCGTGGCCGATCGACGGCGAACGGATGACCGAGTACCTGGTGAAGTCCGCTCGCGAGGCCGATCTCCACACGTCGTGGACGGACCCGGACGCCGACTACGAGGCCGCACTCGGGGCGCTCGCTGACGATCTCGCTGCGGAGCTGCTCGACGAACCGGGTGAGCGTTGTCTCGGCGGCATCGTCACACGGACGATGCGACCCGGGTGGGCCAACTCGCTGGCGCTACTCGCCGTTCGTCTGACCGCACCGGGAGTGCCGGATCTGTATCAGGGAACCGTGTCGTTCACGTACTCGCTGGTCGACCCCGACAATCGGGTCGAACCCGACTGGGACGAACGGCGCGCGCTCGTCGAGTCCGCCCAGGATCTCGACGGTCCGGGAGCCTGGTCGGTCGAGAACGCGGAGGCCGCCAAAGCGGTGGTGATCACGCGCACGCTCGCCCTGCGGCGTCGACGGGCTGACGCCTTCGGGTCCG
>JBGTIA010000311.1:0-7923 GCA_041745835.1 Ilumatobacteraceae bacterium
GGCGGCGCGCTCGCCATCGCCACCGTGCCGATCGTGCGCGCGCTCGGACCGTCCGGTCAGTCGACCGGCATCGGCGGAATCCTGGTGCTCACCTCGATCGGCTTCCTGCCGTCGGCCACCGTGCTGAGCGCCATCGCGCCCGCCGTGGTCAAATTGCAGCTGTGCGACCTTGCGTCGACCGGCACCACGGTCGGCCGGCTGTCGGCCTACGGCACCGCAGGCGCCATCGTCGCGACGTTCCTCACCGGTTTCGTGCTGGTGGCGATCGCAGCGGTGACCACCATCATCATCACCGTCGGCGTCTTCCTGGTCGCCAGCGGCATCGCACTCTGGCTCGCCCTGCCGAGCGCCCTCCGGCGATCCACTCGTTCCGAGATCACGTCGGTGTCTGCGTTCGCCGTGGTCGCCGTCGTCGTCGCCACGGCAATCGGGAGCCCGTGCGACAGCGAGACCACCTACTACTGCGTCTCGATCGACGATGACGCCGACCGAGCGTCGGGCCGCGTGCTCGTACTGGATGACCTCCGCCACAGCTACGTCGATTTCGACGATCCCACGTACCTCGACTTCTGGTATGTCCGGCGCCTGGCGGAGGCGATCGATCGCTTCGCCCCCACCGGTCCGCTCGACGTGGTGCACATCGGCGGCGGAGCGCTCACCCTGCCGACGTGGGTGCAGACCACCCGTCCAGGCAGCGATCAGACCGTGTTCGAGATCGACGACGAGCTGATCGACCTGGTGATCGAGGAGTTCGACCGCTCGACCGGCCCCGGTACCGGCATCGAGGTGATCGCCGGCGATGCACGCCTGTCGTTGCGCGGGCACCCCGACGCGAGCGCCGACGTCGTGATCGGCGACGCCTTCGGCAGCCGCGCCGTCCCCTGGCACCTGACGACCGCCGAGTTCGCCGCAGAGGTCGCCGGAGTACTCCGACCCGGCGGCGTCTACGCCCTCAACGTCATCGACGGCGCCGACCTGGCGTTCCTCCGTGCCGAGGCCGCAACGATCGCCAGGGTGTTCCCCGAGGTCGTCGTGGTCTTGAACGAAGGTCCGGCCGCAGGACGGCTCGGCAACGCAGTGATCGTCGCCTCGGACCAGCCGTTCGACGCTGGCCTCCTCGATCCGCAGGGCGGTCGGCTCGTCGACGATGTCGTCGCGTTCGTCGACGGCGCCATCGTGCTGACCGACGATCTTGCCCCCGTCGACCAGCTCCTCACCCGGGCGACCTGATCGTCGATCGGACGTCGCGTCGTTCGAGTGGGTCGTGCGGCGGGGATGGTGGAGCCGGGCGCGGGTCAGGCGCCCGGGACGCCGGCCTGGCGGGCCCGAACGAATGTGAGGATCGCATCGATCTGCTCATCGGTGATGGCACCGTTCGCCGGCATGTCACCGAACTCCCACAGCCGCTGCTCGACTCCGTTGCGGATCGAATCGGCGAACTCGGCGTCGGTGAGCTGCGCCGGCCCGTAGATCGGATCGAGCAGCGACGGCCCCCGGTTGGTTCCGGCGAGATCCGTCCCGTGGCATTGGGCGCAGTTGGCCCCGTAGATCGCCTCGCCGCGTTCGAGCGCAGTGCGAGGACCATCCGCTCCGCACGCAGCGGACAACGCCAATAACACCGTGATCACCACACCAAGGACGCCTCGACCGCCCGCAATGCTCATGTCGCCAGTGTGTCATCCGGGTCGTCAGGTACGGTCGCATTCGTGAAACAGTCGCCGGCGCTCGTACTGGTCGTCGGCGTTGCCGCACTGATCGCTGCGGCCTGCGGGTCGGACACGGCCACGACCGGCGAGGCGGATTCGAGCGCCACCTCTTCCGCCTCAGCGCCTGCGCCGTCGAGCTCACCGACTGCGTCGCCGAGTTCGACCCCTTCCACCTCGACCAGCAGCACCTCGACCCCTTCCACCTCGACCAGCAGCACCTCCACCACCAGCACCTCGACCAGCAGCACCTCGACCAGCACGACCTCGACCAGCAGCACGACGATCCCGATTCCCTCGACGATCGGTCCGCTCGACCTCGGCGCCGAACAGCTCGGACTCGGCATCTCGGCGGGCGGGCGTCCGATCATCGCCGAGCGCTCGGGCAGCCTCGGCGGGCGACGAGTACTCGTGATCGGGGTGATCCACGGCGACGAAGACGCAGGCGTGGCGATCGTCGACGAGCTCCGTGCCGAGCCGGTTCCCGAGGGCGTCGAGTTGTGGATCGTCGAGTCGATGAACCCCGACGGCCAAGCAGGTCAGTTCCGCGGGAACGACAACGGCGTCGACCTCAATCGGAACTTCCCGCACAACTGGGGCCCGATCGGCGTGCCCGGCGACTCGCAGTACGCAGGTACGGGTCCGGCGAGCGAGCC
The DNA here is from genome assembly GCA_041745835.1 of Ilumatobacteraceae bacterium. Taxonomy (GTDB): domain Bacteria; phylum Actinomycetota; class Acidimicrobiia; order Acidimicrobiales; family Ilumatobacteraceae; genus Sva-07. The sequence goes on from JBGTIA010000311.1 coordinate 2,360, forward strand.
CGAGACGCAGGCGATGGTCAACTTCATGGAGCAGCTCCGCCCCGACATCACGGTCTGGTACCACCAGGACCTGTTCGTCATCGCGCCCTCGCAAGGGCGCGAAGGACGCGTTCGCGAACGCTATGCGCAGCTCACCGGCCTCCCGATCGGCGGGATCACCGGCGGCACCTACACCGGCATCGCCGCCACGTGGGCCCGCAACGAGTTCCGACCCGACGACGGCGTGGCGTTCATTGTGGAACTCGGACCGACGCTGTCGCCCGTCGAAGCGATCACACACGCCGACGCCATCCGCACGATCGCCGTCGAGGGCTGAACCGGTCTCCAGGGTCAGACCCCGGAGGACCGGGACCGTTCAGAGCGTGGTCAGACGAAGGTGGCGAAGACGTCGAGCGGTTCTCGCTCGGTGACGAGCGTGTTGATCGGGGCGTCGGGGTCGGCGTGGCCGATGGCCACGCCGCAGAAGATGCGTTGCTCCTCGGGTGCGTCGACGAACTCGCTGACGGCGTGCTCGTAGACGGCCCACGCCTCCTGCGGGCAGGTGTCGAGACCGGCCTCCTGCGCGAGGAGCATGAACGTCTGCAGGAACATCCCGAGGTCCGACCACTGCGGAGGACCCATGATGCGGTCGATGAAGCAGAAGATCGCCGCAGGAGCGCCGAAGAAATCGAGGTTCTTCGCGAACTGCCCGAGGCGGCCGGCCTTGTCGTCCCGGTCGATGCCGAGCGTGGCGTACATGTCCTCGCCGATCTTGTACCGAGATGACCGGTACGGCTCGTGCAGCGGTGACGGATAGATGTCGTAGGCCGGCGCCTCGACGGGTCGGTCGGCGAGGAAGTCACGAAAGCGCGCCATCGATTCGCCGTTGACCACGTAGATGCGCCACGGCTGGACGTTGCCACCCGATGGCGCTCGTGACGCGGTCGTCAGCAGCTGAGCGATGACCTTGTCGGAGACGGGATCGGGAAGAAAGGCCCGAACGGATTTGCGGGCGTTGACGGCATCGGTCACGTTCACCGCCGCAGTCTGACCGTCGGTCGACCAACTGGTCGAACCGAGTGCATTCAATGACTGGACTTGCACCGGAGTACGTGCCAGAGTGCATCCGATGACGACGACCGCACCGACGCCCGCCGCATCGGCCGAGATTCCACGCGAGGCCCGGCTGACGCTGGCAGTCACCTCGCTCGCGGTCCTCGCCGTCTTCCTCGACACGACCGTGTTGTTCGTCGCGTTTCCCGACATCGTCGCGACGTTCGACTCGGTGGCGCCGGCGCAATTGTCGTGGGTGCTCAATGCGTACACGATCGTGTTCGCAGCGTTGCTGGTCCCCGCCGGAAAGTTTGCCGACCGGCTCGGCCACAAGCGAGCGTTCCTTGCCGGATCGGTCCTGTTCACCGTGGCTTCCATGGCGTGCGGGGTCGCACCATCGGCGGGCGTCCTGATCGCGTTCCGCGTCGTGCAGGCCGTCGGCGCCGCCACCCTCATCCCGTCGTCGCTCGCACTGCTGCTCCGCGCGTTCCCTCCCGCCAAGGTGCCGTTCGCCGTCGCGATCTGGGGAGCGAGCGGTGCGGTGGCCGGCGCGCTGGGACCGACGCTCGGCGCGGTCCTCGTGGAGAGTCTCAGCTGGCGTTGGGTGTTCTTCATCAACCTGCCCGTCGGGTTGTTCACCGTGTTCGCCGGGCGCCGCATTCTCCATGAGTCCAAGGACGAGTCGGCAGTCCTGCCCGCTCCCGTCGGTGTGGTCTTGATCGCACTCGCTGCCGGCCTCGTCTCACTCGGGTTGGTGCAGAGCGAATCGTGGGGATGGACCGACCCCCGAACCATCGGGGCCATCGTCGGTGGGCTGATCGTGCTCGGTGTGTTCGTGGTCCATCAGCGAATCACGCCGGCGCCGGCGCTCAATCTGGAGTTGTTTGCCATCCGCAACTTCTCCTGGGGCAACGCGGCAACGTTCGCATTCGGGACCGCCTTCACCGCGATGTTTCTGTCGTCGATCCTCTTCCTCACCCAGGTGTGGGACTACTCGATCCTGCGGGCGGGTTTCGCAGTCGCCCCCGGACCCGCGCTCGTCGCCGTGCTCGCACCGTTAATGGGCAACCTCGCCGGGCGGATCGGGCAGCGACCGCTGCTGCTCTGCGGCGGCATCCTGTTCGCACTCGGTGGACTCTGGCGACTCGTCTTCCTCGGCGGCGACGCGAGCTACGTCACCGAGTACCTCCCCTCGATGCTCTTCACCGGGCTCGGCGTCGCGATGTGTCTCCCGCAGCTCTCGAGCGTGGTCGCCCAGTCGTTGCCCCCCAACCGGCTGGGTGTGGGCGGCGGTTCGAATCAGGCGATCCGACAGTTCGGCGGCACCCTCGGCGTTGCCTTGACCATCGCCTTCGTCGCTGCGCCCGGTTCGCTCGACGAGGCGTTGTCGAACTTCGATCTCGTGTGGTGGTTGCTCATCATCGGCGGCCTCCTGTCGAGCGCGCTCGCTCTCCCGTTGGTCACCCGTCGGGCGACCGTAGGGTGAGCAACAAGCACTGCCGTCGAAGTTCGTCGATGTCCGTCGTGAAGAGCTGTCGATGAAGCGCAAGCCACTCGGTCACATGAACTGCTCGGTCGCCCAGACCCTCGACGTGGTCGGCGATCCGTGGACCCTGCTGATCGTGCGTGATGCGTTGTTCGGCACGACCAGGTTCGACGACTTCCAACGCAGCCTCGGCATCCCCCGCGCCACCCTCGCCTCGCGACTCGACACACTCGTCGAACACGGTGTGATGGAGCGGCGTACCTATCAGGTCCGCCCGGAACGCCATGACTACGTGCTCACCGACAAGGGTCGCGACCTGCGTCGGGTGATGGTGTCGATGATGCAGTGGGGCAACGAGTGGTCGTCGCTGCCTGCTCCTCCCGTCACGTTGCTCGACGCCGAGACCGGCGCCGAGATCGACCCGATCTACGTCGATGCGGCCAGCGGACGCCCCTTGAGCGAACTGCGCATCACCCACCGATTCAACCCCTGAGGACCAGGACACCCCGTTTGCGTGAGGTTGCGGGTGACCCGCCCCACCCAAATCCACACGCAAACCTGGTTTGCGCGGTGCAGGTCGGGGGGTCACCAGTCGGTGGCGATGTACTGCGTCTCGCAGAACTCGTAGATGCCCTCGCTGGCACCTTCACGGCCGAGGCCCGACTGCTTCATCCCGCCGAACGGGGCAGCCGGATCGGACACCGCTCCCCGGTTGAGTCCGATCATGCCCGCCTGGATGCGCTCGCTGACAGCAAGCCCTCGGCGCAGGTCCTGGGTGTACACGTACGCAGTGAGCCCCATCTCGGTGTCGTTGGCGGCCGCGACCACTTCGTCGGTGTCGCCGAAGGTCATGACGGGCGCAACGGGCCCGAAAATCTCGTGCTTCGTGATCTCGTCGCCGGGACGGACGTTGCCGAGCACCGTCGGCGGGTAGAAGTGGCCCGGGCCGTCGACTGCGCCACCGCCGGTGACGATGCGGGCGCCGTGATCCGCGGCCGCAGTCACCAGTTCGTTGATCGACGCCACCGCCTTGGCGTTGATCATCGGACCGCACGTCACGCCGTCGTCGAAGCCACTCCCGATGCGCACGTCGGCCATGGCGGAGGCGAACATCCGGGTGAACTCGCCGGCGACCTTCTCGTGGACCAGGAAGCGATTCGCAGCGGTGCAGGTCTCGGCCGAGTGCCTCATCTTCGCCACCATCGCTCCTTGCACCGCGGCGTCGAGATCGGCGTCGTCGAACACGATGAACGGCGCGTTCCCGCCGAGTTCCATCACGGTCTTGAGGACTCGGTCGGCGGCCCGCTTGAGCAGCACGATGCCGACCTCCGTCGACCCGGTGAACGACACCATCCTCGTCGCCGGGTGCTCGACAGCGGCGTCGAACCAGTCTCCCGAGGTCAGCGTCGGCACGATGTTGACCACGCCGGCAGGCAGACCGGCCTCGTGGAGCAGTTCGCCGATCCGCAGCGCCGTCAGCGGCGTCTCGCGAGGTGGCTTGATGACCGCCGCGTTCCCGGCGGCGAGCGCCGGTGCCAGTTTGCGGGTGATCATCGCTGCAGGGAAGTTCCACGGGGTGACGATCACGACCACGCCGATCGGGGGATGGTGCACGACGATCCGGTTGGCGCCCCCCGGCGCCACGCCGAGCGACCCCTGGATACGTACCGCCTCCTCGGAGTTCCAGCGAAAGAACTCGGCCGCGTAGGCGACCTCACCACGGGCGTCGGCGAGCGGCTTGCCGTGCTCGAGCGTGATCAGCCGGGCGAGTTCGTCGGCGTGGTCGACCATGAGTTGCCACGTCCGGCGCAGGATCTCACCGCGTTCACGCGGAGCAGTCGCAGCCCAGGACGCCTGCGCTGCGGCCGCCGCCTCGCACGCGGCGGTTGCATCGGTCGTGGTGCCTGCGGCGACCGATGCGACGACCTCCTCGTTCGCCGGGTTCTCGACGTCGAAGCGCTCCGCGCCCGATCCGTCACGCCACTCGCCACCGATCAACAACTGGGTCTGCATGTTCACATCATGCACCCTCGCCGTGTCTCGACGCGCGTCGCCGACTGCGCTGGGCGCGTACGCGCTCAGGCGATGTCGTAGCCCGCTTCGACGATCGCCGCGCGGACGTCCACATCGTCGCCTCCGACCACGGTGACGAGCTTGGCGTCGACGTCGACATCGACGCTCACGACGTCAGCGACCGTCGACACCTCGCCTTCGATCGATCGTTTGCAGTGATCGCAGCTGATGTCGGGGACCGAATAGGTGTGCGTGCCATTGTTCATGTCGGTGTTTGCGTTGCTCATGCGACGAGTTCCTCTTCTCTGGTTGGTGTGTTCGCAGCGGGGCGGCCGGGCGATCGGCGGTAGCCGTCGAATCGGCGAAGTCGCAGGCTGTTCGACACCACGAACAGCGACGACAAGCCCATGGCGCCGGCGGCGATCATGGGGTTCAGCACGCCGAAGGCCGCAAGTGGAATGGCTGCCGCGTTGTACGCGAACGCCCAGAACAGGTTGCCTTTGATCGTGGCGAGGGTGCGCCTCGACAGTGCGACGGCGTCGGCTGCGGCACGCAGGTCGCCCGACACGATCGTGAGGTCGGACGCCTCGATTGCGACATCGGTGCCGGTGCCGAGCGCGATGCCGAGATCGGCCTGGGCCAACGCAGGCGCATCGTTGATGCCATCACCGACCATCGCCACTCGGCGACCCTCGGCCTGCAGCCGGACGATCTCGGCCGCCTTCGCATCGGGGAGCACTTCGGAGATCACGTTGTCGACGCCCACCTCAGCACCCACCGAACGGGCGGTGCGGTCGTTGTCACCGGTGAGCAGCGTCACCGTGAGGCCGAGATCGTGGAACGCGTCGACGGCTTCGCGCGACGTCGCCTTCACGGTGTCGGCGACGACGAGCACCGCCTCGGCGGTTCCGGCTCGACCGACGAACACCGCGGTGTTGCCCGACCGTTCGGCAGCCGCGCCCGCTCGTTCGACAGGCCCCGACACCTTGTCGAAGAGTTGGCGTCGGCCGACGCGCACTTCGATGCCGTCGAC
>JBGTIA010000312.1:0-1829 GCA_041745835.1 Ilumatobacteraceae bacterium
GCGTCGATGACGACCACGTCGTTGCGCGGCACCATCACCTCGTCGAGGGTGCGCTCGGCGATCTCGAAGGCTCCGTCGATGATCTGGCGTTGTTCAGGTCCGAACGTCTCGTGGATGGCCACCATGTCGCGGAGTTCGTCGCCCGTGACCTCCTCGCGCTGGAGCTTCGGATCACCGCCGAGGATTCGCACGGCGATGTCGGTGGACTTCGAGAGGAGCCAGACGACGGGCTTGGTGAGCCGCGACAGCGTGTCGAGCGGGCGCGCCATCACCAGCCCCCACTTCTCGGCGCGCTGCATCGCGATCCGCTTCGGAGCGAGTTCCCCGAAGACGAGTGTGAAGTAGGCGAGGATCAGGGTGACCACGATGACCGACACCGGCCCGGCCGCACCCCCGAGGAAGCCGAGCGGCGCTTCGAGCGGTTCCGCCAACGACACGGCGGCGGCGGCGGAAGCGAGGAACCCGGCGAGCGTGATCCCGATCTGGATCGTCGCGAGGAACTGATTCGGCTGACGTGCGAGTCGAGCGAGCACTGCGCCGGTCGACGAGCCCTCCTCGAGCCGCTGGAGTTGGCTCTCGCGCAGTGAGACGAGTGCGAGTTCGGTGCCGGCGAACGCCGCGTTCACCAGTACGAGGATCGCAACGAGGAGCAGTTGCGGCCAGACGTCACCCATCGTCACCATTCAAGCGCAGCGCCGACACCACGTACACGATGTGCCAGGCACATCTCGTACGTCTACTTGCGTTCGGGGAGGGGAGCGTCGTAGTCCGTGCCCGAATCGAGACCGAACGCTGTGTGGAGCGCACGAGCGGCACGCTCCATGTCGCCCGCCGAGCACACGACCGACACGCGGATGGTCGAGGTCGAGATCATCTCGATGTTGACGCCCTCGTCGGCGAGCACCCGGAACATCCTTGCGGCGATCCCTGGCGCCGATTTCATCCCTGCACCGACGAGGGACACCTTGGCGATGTCGTTGTCGTGCGACACGCCGGTCGCCCCGATCTCGCCGGCGACACGTGAGACGATCTGCTCGGCTTCGCCCATGTCGGCCATCGGCATCGTGAAGCTGATGTCGGTGGTGCCCTGCGTCGACGTATTCTGCACGATCATGTCGACGTTCACATTGGCGGCCGCGAGCGGCTCGAACAGCGCAGCGGAGATGCCGGGCCGGTCGGGGACGCCGAACACCGTGACCTTCGCTTCGGACATGTCGGTGACGACACCGGAGATGATCGGATCTTCCATCGAAGCCTCCTCGTTGGTGACCCACGTACCGGGCTCCCAGGTGAATGCGGAGCGGACGTGGAGTGGAACGTCGTGATTGCGGGCGAACTCGACCGAGCGCAGCGCCAGCACCTTCGAGCCGGCGCCGGCCATCTCGAGCATCTCGTCGAAGTGGACCCTGGTGAGTTTGCGAGCCTGGGGAACGATGCGCGGGTCGGCGGTGAACACCCCGGTGACGTCGGTGTAGATCTCGCAGGCGTCGGCACCCATCGCTTGGGCGAGCGCCGACGCCGTGAGGTCGGACGCACCGCGACCCATCGTGGTGACCTCCTTCTCGGTGCTCACCCCCTGGAAGCCGGCGATGACGCAGACCTTGCCCTCGCTCAGTGACTGGCGCACCCGATCGCCCTTCACCTCCACGATCTTCGCCTTGCGGTGGGCGGTGTCGGTGATGATGCCAACCTGGCTCCCGGTGAAGCTGATGGCAGGGATGCCGCGGTCGGCGAGGGCCATCGTCATCAGCGCGGCGGTGACACGCTCGCCGGTGGTGAGCAGCATGTCCATCTCACGGCCCGGCTGGGTGGTCGACACCGAGTTGGCG
>JBGTIA010000313.1:0-4460 GCA_041745835.1 Ilumatobacteraceae bacterium
GACGGCGGCGAGGGCCTCGTCGGCGCCGTGCCACGGCGAGACAGCCGGCTTCGACGAACCGAGCATCTGCAATTGCGACACCAGCAGGAAACCGATGACGAGCACGAAGCCGCGGTAGCGGTCGTTGGTGAACGCAAAGACGGTGAACGCTCCGGTGACGGCGAGCGAGAACCAGATCATCAGTCGCTCGGCTCGGTCGGGCACGATCCGGTCGAGTGCGTTGGTGACGATGTTGCCGCCGTCGAGCGGCAGGATCGGCACCAGGTTGAACATCCCGATGATCGGACCGGCCCACCAGATCGCGAGGAGCGCTGGGTCGCTCGAGTACGACGGTCGCTCCAGGGGACTCGCCCCGAGTGCGACGAGCATCGCAACGCTGACTGCGATCTGGATACCAGGTCCAGCGAAGGAAATGCCGATCTTCTCGGCTCGTGACAGGTGCCGTGTGGGGACGTAGCTGGCGTAACCGGCCAGGAAGTTCAGCGAGATCTCGGCCTCGGCGCCGGTTCGACGAGCTGCGACGGCGTGGCCGAGTTCGTGCAACAGCGTGAACGCGGCGAGCGACCCCGCGAGCCACAGACCGAACACGTCGCCGTAGAGCACGACGATCAGGACCATGAACATCACGAATCCGGGTCGTACGTGAACAGGGAATCCGAGCACACGAAACATTCGCTTCGCAGGTTACGGCCCATCGACCGCTGGTGTCTCGCGAAGCCAATTGTTCCGAGTCGGTGTTCCGGTCGAGGTCGTCGGGTGACGTCGTGCGGATCGTTCGGGGTGGACGAGTCTCGGTGTCGTACACTTCCCCGACGTGCCATACGTCTACGCCTTCGATCACAAGCACCGCCGCCCTCCGATGGAGTACAAGGACTTGTTGGGAGGCAAAGGGGCCAACCTGGCCGAGATGACGAGCGTGCTGAAGCTGCCGGTTCCGCCGGGCTTCACGATTTCGACCGACGCGTGTCGCGACTACATGCACGGCGGCTGGCCGGAAGGTCTCGACGAAGAGATCGCCAAGCACGTGTTCAAGCTGGAGAAGGCGATGGGCCGCAAGCTCGGCGACCCGTTCGATCCGCTGCTCGTGAGCGTGCGCTCCGGCGCCAAGTTCTCGATGCCGGGGATGATGGACACCGTTCTCAACCTGGGGTTGAACGACCAGAGCGTCGAAGGGCTCGCGCACTCGACCAACGATGCGCGCTTCGCGTACGACTCGTACCGCCGCTTCATTGCGATGTACGGCCGAATCGTGCTGGGTGTCGACGGCGAGCCGTTCGAGCACGCCCTCGAAGCAGCCAAGGCGAAGGCCGGCACCAAGCTGGACAACCTGATCCCGGCCGACGCGCTCAAGACGCTGTGCGACGACTACAAGCAGATCGTCCGCAAGGCGACTGGGTCGCCGTTTCCCCAGAAGCCGCGCGAGCAGCTCGACGGAGCGGTCGAGGCCGTGTTCAAGAGCTGGAACGGCGCCCGCGCGATTGCGTACCGGGTGCGTGAGAAGATCGACCACGAACTCGGCACCGCCGTGAACGTGCAGACCATGGTGTTCGGCAACCGCGACGACAACTCGGCCACCGGGGTGGGGTTCACTCGCAACGCGGCGACCGGCGACAACAAGCCCTACGGCGACTTCCTGGTGAACGCCCAAGGCGAGGACGTGGTGGCCGGTATCCGCAACACCGAAGACCTCGACCACATGAAGAAGCTCTTCCCGGTGATCCACGGCGACCTGCTCGACATCTTCGAGCGACTCGAGGAGCACTACACCGACATGTGCGACACCGAGTTCACGATCGAACAGGGCACGTTGTGGATGCTGCAGACCCGCGTCGGCAAGCGCACCGGCGCGGCGGCGCTGAAGATGGCCGTCGACATGACCAAGGGTTCCGGCAAGGGATCGCACCGTTGGAAGATTTCTCGCGAGGAGGCGATCACTCGGGTGTCGGCCGAACACCTCGACGCCGTCCTGCACCCTCAGTTCGCCACGAAGGGCAAGGTGCTCGCAAAGGGCCTCGGTGCGTCTCCTGGTGCAGCCGTCGGCGCCGTCTACTTCACCGCCGACGAAGCGGCCGCGGCCAAGGAGCGGGGCGAGGACGTCATTCTCGTACGAAACGAGACCAGCCCCGACGACATCCACGGGATGATGGCCTCGCAGGGCATCCTGACCGCGCGTGGCGGCCTCGTCAGCCACGCGGCTGTGGTGGCGCGCGGCTGGGGGACGCCGGCGATCGTCGGTGCCGAGGACGTGCGGATCAAGGGCAAGCAGTTCACGGTGTCCACCGTCGACGGTGACATCGTCGTCGCCGAAGGCGACGTCATCTCCCTCGACGGCACCTCCGGCGAGGTCGTGCTCGGTGCCATGGAGATGCGCAGTGCCGAGCCGCCGCCCGAGTTCGAGACCATCCTCAAGTGGTCCGACGTCGTCCGCAAGGGCAAGCTCGGCGTGCGCGCCAACGCCGACACCGGCGAGGACGCCGCCAACGCCCGTGCACTCGGCGCTGAGGGCATCGGCCTCTGCCGAACCGAGCACATGTTCCTCGCCCCGGACCGACTGCCGGTCGTGCGCGAGATGATCCTGGCGTCGACGCCGAAGCAGGAGGAGGCCGCGCTCGAGAAGCTCCGCGCCGTCCAGGAGGCCGACTTCATGGAGATCCTCGACGCGATGGACGGCCTGCCGGTCACGATCCGGCTGCTCGATCCACCGCTGCACGAGTTCCTGCCGTCGGTCGAGGAGTTGCGCATCAAGGAGGCCACCAAGGGTCTCAGCAAGAAGGAGCAGGAACTGCTGGCAGCGGCCGAGCACTGGGCCGAGCACAACCCGATGATCGGCACCCGCGGTGTTCGTCTCGGCGTGCTGAAGCCGGGGTTGTATGCAATGCAGGCTCGCGCGTTGCTGTCGGCGGCGGCCAAGCTGCGCGAGATGGGCAAGAAGCCGATCGTCGAGATCATGATTCCCCTCACGGTCACCCGCGAGGAGATGGCACTGGCGCGCAGCTGGGTGCAGGCCGAGGTCGACGAAGCGCTGGCCGGCATGAAGAAGAAGCCGAACATCACGATCGGCACGATGATCGAGACACCGCGCGCTGCGCTGCGGGCCGACGAGATCGCGGAGGTCTCCGACTTCTTCAGCTTCGGCACCAACGACCTCACGCAGCTCACGTTCGGTTTCAGTCGTGACGACGTCGAGAGCCGGATGATGCCGCAGTATCTCGAGCAGGGCCTGTTGAAACGCAACCCGTTCGACACGATCGACCAGACCGGCGTCGGCGACCTCGTGCGCATCGGCGCCGAACGCGGACGCAACACGAAGCCGGACCTGAAACTCGGTGTGTGTGGCGAGCACGGCGGCGACCCGGAATCGATCGACCTGTTCTACAACGCCGGCCTCGACTACGTGTCGTGCTCGCCGTTCCGGGTCCCGATCGCCCGCCTCTCCGCCGCCCAGGCCGTCATCGCTGCCGGCTCCTGAACGTCGGCGTACACGATGCGCCTGGCACATCGTGTACGCCAACACCCCCGCATCGGGAGCGGCACTACGCTGAGCGGACCATGGGGATCGTCGACGACGACATCGAACGGCTGCGGTCGACGGTGTCGATCGTCGACACGATCCAGCAGTACGTCGCACTGAAGCGGGTGGGACGCAACTGGGTCGGCCTGTGTCCGTTCCACGCGGAGAAGAGCGGGTCGTTCAACGTCCGTGAGGAGACCGGCCGGTACAAGTGTTTCGGCTGCGACAAGGGCGGTGACGTGTTCACCTTCATCCAGGAGATCGAGCACCTCGATTTCCCCGGAGCCGTCGAGCACCTCGCCGCCAAGGCCGGCATCCAGCTGAACTACACCACCACGGGTCAATCGAAGGAGCGAGCGAGGCGCAAGCATCTCGTCGAGGCGATGGACGAGGCCGTCGAGTGGTATCACCAACGTCTCCTCACCGATCCCGACGCCCGCGAGGCACGCGATTACCTGCGTCGCCGTGGCCTGTCCGGCGACATCGCCCGCCAGTTCAAGCTGGGGTGGGCGCCCGACGACTGGGATGCGTTGTCACGAGGGCTCGGCGCTGCGCCGGATGTGCTGCAGTCGGTGGGCTTGGCGTTCCGCAACAAGCGCAACAAGATGCAGGACTCGTTCCGGGCGAGGGTGATGTTCCCGATCTTCTCCGAGTCGGGCGAGGCGCTGGCGTTCGGCGGCCGGATCCTGCCGGGCTCGGAGGACCCGGCGAAGTACAAGAACTCGTCGGAGACGCCGATCTACACCAAGTCGAAGATCCTCTACGGGTTGAACTGGGCGAAGTCCGACATCGCCAAACACGATCAGGTGGTGGTGTGTGAGGGCTACACCGACGTGATCGGCTTTCATCGCGCCGGTGTGGCCCGAGCGGTCGCCACCTGCGGCACGGCGCTGACCGAGGAGCACGTGCGCCTGCTCAAGCGCTACGCGAGCAAGGTGGTGCTCGCCTT
>JBGTIA010000314.1:0-7345 GCA_041745835.1 Ilumatobacteraceae bacterium
CGAGTTGCTCAACATCACGCCGTTCAAGAACCCCAGTCAGCCAGTCCGAGTAGGCCGAGTCCCGCTGGAGGTCGACGACAACGGCGGAGGTTGGGACCTAGCACCCGAGTACGCCGGCTACCGACTTCTCTCGGCCAACAAACTCACAGCTTCGATTGACATCGGCAGAACCGACGGTGTCTACATCGTCGACCTGTTCAAGGGCACCGAGACACTCACGTCAACGCGCTCGCTACTCCGAGGGAGCTGGCAATGGGTCGCATACCTCAATGTTGCAATCGGCAAGTCGTTCGACGCGATTGCTGCAGCTCGCCTTGGGCCACTCGAGGACATCGTCGGTGGGTCCTATGGAGTAGTGGAAAAGTGCCGTCCAGACGGGGGGATCATGGCCCGGTTCGTCGCGGGGAGGCGCCAGGATCACGCGTAGCCAACCCCGACGGCAAGCCAACCCGCAATCAAACGACCGCGTCAAGAAGGCGGCGCGCCGAGCGCAACCCCGAGAGAATCTCCTGCAGTTCGAACTCCGGTGTTGACGGCCGGTCGCCACGTTCCGCGCCGAAGCCGACCACGTCTAGTCCCAGGCCAGTGGGGAGTTGCAGCATTCGAATTGCGTCGAACCGTTGGAACGGCACGAACACTTGCGTTGTCACGATGAGTGCCCGCTGGCCTTCGCCGAGGTGAGCGAGTTCGGCGAGCAGCGCGTAAGTGTCTGCAGTGTTCGGTCGGTCGGGCGGCCGACCGGTCGACGGCGCGATCACGTGGACTTGCCTGCCGCCACCCGAGCGATAGGTGCGGTGCCGTTGGTGCTGGAACTGCGGTGGCGTCTTGTCGATCTTTCCGGGATGGGCCGCGTGAGCGCTCTGCCACTGGGGACACCCGACTGTCAGGTCGGCGCAACCGCACACGTTCTCGTCTTGGTGGTCGCGCGCACCAAACGCCGACTCTGCGGCAACCGCCATCAGGTCGAACTCGTCTGCCGTGTCCGTCAGGTAGCGACTCGAGACGTTTGGATCTCGCTCGACGAAGCGGCCGATCAACTCTCTCTCAGCGCCTTGGTCGACCGGTCGCGGGCTGCCCAACATCCAGATCTCCCGGGACGCCAAGCCGAAGGCGTCGATCAACTCGGCCGCGTAGTGGACACGGATCCACGGCGAGGTCCCGCCTCCGCCAAGCACGATCACATGGTCGTACTCACCGCGTGGGCGCCCCGGGGTGACCAGACCCAGTTCGTCGGCCGCTGCATGGACGAACTGGCGGACGTCTCCTGGGAACGGGAGGTCAGCAGCTTCCCAGCGCTCGCGGTACCCTGCGGGACGGGCGTCCGGGTATGTCGTGGACGCGGGTTTAAGCGCTGCCTGAACTTCGCTACTACGGTTCCCGCAGTACACGGTCAGGAGGTCGAAAGTCCACCGGCCGGGACGCGCCAACGCTGGAAGATGCTCGTCCACCGCACCGCGGCCGGACGCCTTGGCGACCAGATGCAGCACCGCTCGCGGCATCCCGCTCCGGAAGTCCCAACAGAAGCTGGCGAACTCCTCGATGCCGAGGAGCTGTTGCGCCAACCGGTCGCCGGCACTTGCCGCCGCGAGCAGATTGCTAGCTGTCTCACCGCCGAGGGCCCAGTCGCTGTGGCGTTGCACCGAGTCGGCAACCGCCGAGAGCACGGTCCGATCAGAGGTTCCAGCGAACAGCTCGACGAGCTGCTCGAACGCGGGCTGCGAGATCCAGTCCGCTACGGCCTGGCGTGCGGTCTCGCGACGCGCGTCCTTGGTCACCGGAGGGACCCGAGCAACGCCTCGACCTGGTGCCATTTCAGGTCTGGCGGTATCTCGATGCCCAGTGAATCCGGACTCGGCAGGCCCGTGCCGTCGGGGCCGGCGAGCAGGCGGCTCTCGCTGCGGTAGCCCAGCATGTACGCGATGGCCGTGAGTCGCATCCCGAGAGCATTCCCCCAGACGAGACACGAGTGAGGGTCCGGGCCGAGCCACAGGACTTCGTTGAAGTCGAAGTACCGCACCGTGGCGAGGTCGAGCGTGACACGGATCGGGCGATAGCTGTTTGGCCAGACCTCTGGCTCAAGCTGGTGCTTGAGGTAGCCGGAGGTGCGCAGCCCAACGATGACGATTTCACCGCCGACGAGTTGCACGGCAAGGTCGAACGCGTCCAGGGACGGGTCGTCGTCAGACAGTGCGCCTGGCATCCCATCCGGCTTCGCCGGGTGCGCTCCCAGCACGGCAAACGACACGGCGGTAGGCACGACGTGAGCCTACCCTCGAGCGGAATCGCGTCGTCGGTCACTGTGCAACGATGGGCGCGTGGCGACGGAGACAGACGACCCGGCTGAGCTGGACGAGGCGCGGCGATCGACGGAGCGCTTTGCCGGTGGGGTGACGTTCGTGGCTGCGGACGTGCCGGAGACGCTCGACCACCACACTCTGCCCTACCTCCTGGGCCTGGCCGACCGCTGCGCGGACCGGCGGGACAAGGGCGCCCACGCTGACATCTACGGCATTCCGAAGGAGCGCCCGCCCGGTGAGACCGTGCACGAACCTGTCAGTCAAGTGGTACTCGGCGCGCTGGCTGAGAGTTGGGGCCCCTACGAGCGCGACTCGCGCCTGCTGGCCGCGGTCCTCCACCGGGTTAGCTGGACGCTGTCGCAGAGCGACCTGCCTCTGACCCACCGGGCAACCGACCTCACCCGCGTGGCTCGCTGGATGGAGGAGCACCCGCACGCGCTGCTCTCCCTTCGCTGCAGCGGACTCGTCTACTCCAAGCAGAACCGGTACGTCCCCGCGTGGTTGACGTTCTCGGAACTACGACTGCGTTTGAGCCACTACGAGCGGAGCTATCGGGTCCGCCACGTCGACGACCGTGTGGTCGGGATGTTCCGGGAGGTCCAGCAACAAGCCCTACTCGCCGAGACAGGCACCGCGGCACGAACGGTGGAGCGACTTCTCGTCGACTGGGTCGAACAGGTCGACCCTCTCCCCGGGCGATGGCGGCGCCTGCGCTACCACGAAGCCTTCAACACTCTTCGTCGTGGCACGCTCACCGGCGAACTCTCGTCCGGCGAGGTCGAGAACATGCAGACCGACGAGCGCAAGACGGTCACGCGCGCCGCCATCCCGAGTTGGAAGCGACGGCCAGGCGTCATGACTGCGCGTTGCTTCCTCGAACTGGCAACGCTCGCCAGGGTGGTAGGAGCCTTCAACATCAAGGCGCACCCGGCTGGGTTCGATAACTGGCAGGCGTTCTCCGAGGCTCAGTTGAAGCACTTCGAGGAGTACTACGAGAAGGCGCATTCCGACGACACAATTGACTTCGATGACGAGCACGTGAGGGAACTCGTCCAGCTTCGACTGCACGCCGCACTCATCCGACCAGATTGGAAGCTGTCGGTCGTTGAGGACCGTTCGAACGTGGATGTGCCCGATTGCTTGAGGATCGCCACACCCAAGCGTGACGATCTGGGAGCATGGCTTCGCAAGACCGGCAACAATGCAAACCTTGTCCTGTCGATCTCGGCGCCGGAGTACCTCGCCTGGATGCAGATGATGTCCGGGGACGAAGACTTGCTCGGTTGGATGATTTCGTCGGATCAGGACGTGTTGCGTCGAGACGCGAAGGTGGTCACGGTCAACGGGGAGAAGCGGCGCGTTGCGGATGAACGAGACTGCTCACGCGTGGCGCGGGCTATCACTCGTGCACAGGGGGTGTACGCCGACCTCAAGGCGCAGGGAGTGTCTGGGTGATCACGACTGCGCGTGCCCAGTACAAGGGCGCCGACCACGGCAAACCGCGCTCCAACCAGGCTCTCTGTGCCGCAGCCAGCGCCCGTACCGGATGCTGTCCGTCGAACGTTCGGAGCAGCGCACCACGTTCCGACTGTCCGTCGATGTCCCAGCCTACGAACAGTTGAGGGGTCCGGTCGTCGAGCAGGTCGGTGCTCCCCAACACGGAGCCAGCGCCGCGCGCCAGCACAGCGACGGCCAGCCCCAGCGGTGCTAATCCGGTCTGCACCGCCCAGTTGAGTCGTGCGGTGAAGCATCCAGCGAAGATGGCGAGCTGCGGCCAGGGCGCTGCTAGGACGTCGAGGAACGTGACGGAGGAACTGTCCCGTTCGACCAACTCGACTCCCAGGCCGAGCGATTCGCCGTGCTCGGATGGGTCGTCGCCGTGGCTGGCAAGGTAGGACCACGCGAGTGCGTCGTGCTTTGATTCGAGCTCCACGAGCAGGTCAGCAATGCTCCCCAGCACTGGCGTTCCGACCACCGAAAAGAAGGCATTCTCGTCGGAGAGCTTCAGCGGATCCCACGTCGACCCGGAGTAGTCCAAACATGCCGAGATCCCGCCTTGTGACTGAACATCTGTGGTGATGGCGTCGCCCACCAGCGAGAGCGACGGCACGATCGCGACGTCGAGCGAGCGGATCAACTCGCGCTTCTGCTGGTCCTTCAATGCCGGCCAAGCAACTGCGCTCAGCCAGTCGTCAGGCACGACCAAGACACCTAGCGGACTCCCAGCTGCAACGTTTCGCCGCATCTCCTCCGGCAGGAGCGCCGCAGAAAGAGTCTCACCAAGATCCTCATGGGCGAACTTCACAGGCCTGCCGATGTATTCCGCCACAGTCGCGTCCGGCAGGCCGCTTCCACGCCAGTCGAACTCCGCGGAACGGTCCCTGCAGGCCGCGACGTCGATGACACAGGCGGTCGCACGGCCGGCGGGGTCTACCCACACCCGCGCCATAGACCTCGCGTCGAGCACCGAGTACGCAAGCACGTGCCAACCGATCAACGACGTCCGGAGTCCCTCCACCTCGACATGCTCGGGAAGAAAGGCTTCGGCGAAGAAGTCGGAGATCGTGTTGCCGAGTTCCTCCCGGAGCAACTCCTCCTGCCCGACCGCCTCAAGGGTTTCCTCGGCGACAGTGCCGTCGAACCGGTGCACGACCAACGCATCACCTTCGACCGTCAACAGGCGCTGGTCCTCGGCGAGCGAAACCAGATCCGTCAACGCCGCTACCCGCGAGTTGCTGCTCGCTGTCGACTGTGACCGGTCGAACCGAACAGATCGGAGCATCCCAGCGATCTGGCGGCGTCGCATCGCCTCCATGATCCGCATCGCGACCCAACCAGCGTCATCGGCGGGTAGGGACGAGACCGCGTGCAACGAGGTGGTGAGAACCGTTTGCAACGGCCCGTGTGTCGGATCTGAGCGGCTGCTGCCGAATTGCCATCCACCTCGGATCTCTTCGATCAACCGCACAGCGCTGTCGAGAGCTCTCAACTTGTCGTCCGGCTCCGGAGTCACCAGTCCGAACGCCCAAGCAGCGACGATGCGGTCGATCTGGCGATCCATCTGGTCGAAGAGGCCGTATTCAGCATCATCGACGAGCCGCATGGCAGCCAGGATCGTCGACACAGCCTCTGCTTCGCGACCGGCGGCCAGCTCCGCCAGTCCCATCGACAGGAGCAAATGGGCACGCTCCCGTGGCGACCGCGTCTCGTCGTCGACTGGCGCTTCGGTCGTGCGCCGGTTGTCGGCAACGCTGAGTTGGTGCCCGTGCAACGCGCCCTTCACACGGTCGGCCAACAGTTCGTCCCCCATGTGCGACAGCCCGACTGAGGCAAGCAACTCGGATCCAAGGTCCGCGGTTGGTACCAGATCCTCCGGTTCGAGCGTCCCGAGGTAACGCATCACGAGCGTGCGCTCGAGGCCGGTGAGTGCTCGGCTGAACTGATCCGACAATCGCTTGCCGTCGCCCACTTCGACCGCCCCGGAGTAGAGGCGGTCAGCTAGTTCGAACTGCTTGCGAGACTCCTCCGGGTGGGATTCGAGGTACGCCGTGAGGATCGCAATCCGACGGGCGGCATCAGCCAGCAGAAGTGGGCGTGTCGTCCCACTGCCCTTCGCCTTGGTTGCGAAGTCGTGCAACTGGCGCAGCGCAGCCGCGGCGCGCTTGTCGAACCCGTGCGACAAGTCAACGGAGTATCCGATCGTGTCGGCTACGGCGCGGTGGACGAGGAGCCCGAACTGCAGCTCGTCCCAAACGCGCAGCAGGTTCTCTCCCGTGATCTCAAACATCGCTCCGCCTCTCACCCGTCCCGTTCATTGGTCGAGATTGTGGCACTCCCGCTGTTGGGCACGAATCACGCAGCCGATGGACCGGCCATGGTGGCGGCTCGGCCAAGGCGCTGGCGGCGCCGCCACCGCCGGGCTCGATCGGGAGACTTTCGAGCCGTCCGAGGTGTGGGTGTCCCGGGGCGCCCAGCACGCTCTCACCTCGTTCCACGGCATCTCGGCTGAAGTCGCGATCAAGGAGTTCGGCCTTGTGCTCCGCAACGCGGTCCATAACGGGCGGTACCGGCAGAAGCCCAACGGGAGGCACGTGTTCAGCTGGAGGGGCTTCACGGTGATGACAACCCCGGACCTGACGACCGCCACGAGCTACCCTCACCAATCACCACCGTCGTACCCCGTCGATGGTCGCCGAGGGGTCCCGAATGACCAGATCGTCAGCCGGAAGCGCTCGCACCGGATGCGCGCTTCGACCGCTCGCGCCTCGATCCCGGACACGGTCACCGTGGGGGCCATGCTGACGGGAGTCGTCACGGGCGTGATGCACTACGGCAGATTCGTTGAGGTCGAAGGAGTGGTCGGACTGCTACACGTCAGCGCGCCGGCCACCGGAGGGACCTACCACACGGTCGGCGACACACTCCTGGTCGAAGTGATCCAGATGGACCCGGAGCAGAAGCACTCCTGGGTCAAGGCAGTGATCCAACGAGCGGAGTGCCGGCTGGCGCATTCGAAGGATCAATTTGGTTTGCAGTTCGATCACCTCCTCGTGTCAAGTTGCCCGGCCATGTGTGATATCGGGGTATGGCACCACCAATCTCACAGGTCCGGGCGATCCTCGATCCTGACGGCGGGAACACCGCGCGGTCGTCGGTCTCCACGCTCAACCCGACAGCGCTCGCTGCAAACGTTCATAACCGCGGTTCGGTAGCTGTCCCGGTCGGCGACGGACTGCGCATCGCCGCGTGGATCGGGCTGGTCGGAGCGCTGCTCGCCGCGTTCGTCCAGCCGTTCGTCGTCAAGGCGCTCGACCCGGCTGACGGCTACCAGGACTTCATACTGCGCATCATCGACCGCGGTACCTGGTGGACGATCGCCGCCGGGATCGCCGCAGCGATCGGCGTCGTGTCGATGATCTTCACCCGAGGCGCCGACGAAGCCAACCGGCCCGGCCTGGTGGGTCTCGCGGTGAACGCCGTGGCGGGCACCGTCGCCGGCCTGCCCGCTGCAGTGGCGCTCGTGATCGGCGTCGTCACCGCCATCGCGA
>JBGTIA010000315.1:0-5666 GCA_041745835.1 Ilumatobacteraceae bacterium
CCGCCACCAGCCCGCCACCATCCCGCCACCATCCCGCCGAGCGATGAGCGAAGCGCCCGGATGTTGTCGTTTCGCTCATCGCTCGGGTTGCGCTGGCGGGGGTGATGAGCGAACGGCCCGAATGCCGGCACTTCGCTCATCGCTTGGGGCCGGCCTCGACCTGACGGTCAGCCGGCGAGGCGGGCGATCGTGGCGGCGAACTCGGCGATCGTGTCGTCGATGATCTTCGCGACCGACTCGATCGACTCGATGCGGCCGGCCACCTGGCCCGACAGCGCGATGGCCGCGTTCATGTCGCCGCCGAAGTAGAGCTCCTTCGCGTTGCCGAAATCGGCGAACACGTTGTGCTCGGCGTTCACGAGGGCTTCGGTGCGCTCTGTGCGCAACGCACGGAGCGCGGGGGAGTGACGCTGGTTGAGGAAAAGCGTGTCCGTCTCGGTGGCGTCGAGGATCGCCTGCTTCCAGTTGTGGTGCACGGGCGACTCGGCGGCCGACACCATCCGGGTGCCCATTTGGACCCCTTCGGCGCCGAGTGCGAACGCCGCAGCCATCGTCGCGCCGTCGGTGATGCCTCCCGCAGCGATGATCGGCACGTCGACCTTCGAGCGCACCAGTGGCATCAGCACCATCGTCGACACCGGCGTCGGGCTCTTGAATCCGCCGCCTTCGCCCCCTTCGACCACGAGGCCGTCGACACCGGCGTCGACCGCCTTCAGTGCCGCGGCCAGTGTCGGTACCACGTGGTAGACGGTGAGACCGGCCGCCTTCAGCACTCCGGTATACTTCGTCGGTGACCCTGCAGACGTCGTCACGAACTTGACGCCCTGCTCGATGACGAACTCGGCGATCGCAGGGTCGCGCACGAACGCCTGAGCGATGTTGACGCCGAACGGTTGGTCGGTGAGTTCGCGCATCTTGCGGATCTCGCCCTTGACGGCGTCGAGCTCGCCCGACGAGGTCTCGATGATGCCGCACCCCCCGGCCCTCGACACCGCCGCGGCCAACTGTGACCGCGCGATCCATCCCATCGGCGCCTGGACGATCGGGATGTCGACGCCGAGGTCGCGGCTCACCCGGTTGGCGAATGCGGCGGGAAGTGTTGGGGTCATGCCGCCATCTTGGTCGTCAGCCGACGACGAGCGGAAAGCGGGAATCGCCGTCGAGCGTGGCGCCGACCACCAGCCCGTTCGGCTCGAATGGTGGCGACGTCGCCCACGGACGATCAGCGAAGCGGGCATCGTCACCGAGCCAACGCAGGCTGACGGCGCGGCGCCGAGTTGCGAGATCGTTGCCCGGCGCACCGTGCAGAGTCCGGAAGTGGAACGCAACCACGTCGCTGGGCTCGACGTCCCAACCGATCAAGCGTTGCCCACGCAGCAGGTCGTCCTCGTCGGGCAGCAGCTCGAAGCGGTCATCGGCCTTGCCATAGGGGGTCTGGTCGATGAACTTGCGCGGCACGAACCGACGGCCCCAGAGGTGTGACCCGGCGATGAATTGGAGGCCGGACGACGCGGGCACCGGGTCGAGCGCAATCCACATGCTGACGTTCTGCAGTCCGTCGATGCCGTAGTACGGATCGTCGTGGTGCCACGGCGTCGACTCCGTGGAACCGGGCTCCTTCACGAGCACGTGCTCGTGGAAGAACCGCACGGTGTCCGAACGCATCAGCTCCCCGGCGATCTCGGCGAGTCCGCTCCCGAACACCACCCGTCGGTACTGCTCGACGTCCGGCCAGGTGACGTAGTCGCTCCAGAATCCGACGGCCTCGTCGGGGCTGGTGTACCAGTGCGACCAGTCGCTCGGGTGCGTGCGGTTGTGCTCGACGCCCGCGGCGAGGAGCTCGAGCCAGTGTGGTTCGACGACGGAGCGCAGAATCGTGGCACCGTCGCGCTGGAAGCCCGTGACATCGACGCTCACTCGTTGGTTCACCCGATGATCATCTCAGATCCGTCGGATCGGCACCGCCGCACTACCGCCCCTTCGCCGCCTCCACTACGGTCGATGTCATGACGTCGCTGCCCACCGCACCATTCGGTTCCACCGGTCACCAGTCGACACGGGTCATCTTCGGAGCGGCTGCGCTCGGTGCGATGAGCCAGGCGCGCGCCGATGCCACGCTCGCCGATGTCGGCGACTGGGGGATCAACCACATCGACACCGCAGCGTCGTACGGGGCGTCGGAAGATCGGCTGCAGGCGTGGCTCGGTGAGCATCGCAACGAGGTCTTCCTGGCGACCAAGACGGGGGAGCGGCGCGGCGACGCCGCCCGGGCCGAACTCGAACGATCGCTGGTGCGGATGGACGTCGAGCACGTCGACCTGGTCCAGCTGCACAACCTCGTCGAGGACGACGAGTTCGACACGGTCTTCGCCCCGGGAGGGGCAGTCGAGGCGCTGAGCGCCGCCCGCGATGAGGGCCTCGTGTCGCACATCGGGATCACCGGGCACGGCCTGCGGATACCGGGCATGCACCTTCGCAGCCTCGAACGATTCGACTTCGCATCCGTGCTCTTCCCGGTGAACTTCGTCCTGCTCGACAACCCGGCGTACCGCGCCGACGTCGAGGAACTGCTCGCTGTGTGTGCCGACCTCGAGGTCGCGGTTCAGACGATCAAGTCCATCGCTCGCGGGCGCTGGACCGACGGCTCGACCGAGCACTTCAGCTGGTACGACCCGCTCACCGATCCGGCGGCGATCGCCCGCGCCGTGCGGTTCGTGCTCTCGCATCCGCAGATGTTCCTGAACACCACCAGCGACGCTCGACTTCTGGGGCCGATCGTCGACGCAGCCGGTGGCGACCTCTCGGCGCCGAGCACCGACGAGATGCGTGCCGACATCACCGAGCACGGGATCACCCCGCTCTTCGACGGCTCCGAACTCGAACGAATCTGACCGTCTCGGTAGGACGTGAGTCCCCCGAGCCCGGGTCTGTCGGAACCAACCATGGTTCCGCGAGACCTGGGCGCGGGGACCGAGTGGTCAGGCGGTGCGGATGGGGGCGATGCGGACCGGGCCGCGTCGCTCGGAGATGTCGGTGTACTCGGCGACGATCGACTTGATCTGATCGCCCTCGAGTTCGTCGCTCTCGCACAATCCGTCGGCGATGCGCAGCAGGGCCTCGCGGTACTTCGACGTCATCAGCGCGGCGCGGTCGGCTCCCTCGGTGAGCAGTGCCTCGGCCGCCTCTCGGCTCGAGTCATCCGACAGGACCTTCGCAACGAGGTTGGCGGCCATCGGGATCGCCGCAGCGTCCAGGCTGAGCAGGCCAGGCCCGTTTCCGAGCTGGCCGATCAGCTGCGAGGCGATGTTGGTCGCGACGGCGAGGTCGGAGGAGATTCCGCTCGACGCCTCGCCGTACTCCTGCAGCTCCGCCGCCCGCCCTGCGAGTGCCACGCAGATCAGGTCCCGCGCGTCGCTCGGCGTCTTGAGGAATCGCTCCTCCACGTCGCCGTGGGCGACCAGTCCGAGCGCAGCCGAGCGGCGCAGGATCGAGGCCATCTTCACGTCGCGGCGGGTGAGCACTGCAGTGAGCGCATGGCCTGCCTCGTGGATCGCGATGCGGCGACGCTCGTCGGGGTGGTAGCCCATCTCGTGGGCAACGCCGACCTCGGTGACGAGTTGCGCCTGGAGCACGTCGGTCACGTTCATCGAGGTCCGGCTGTACCGCAGCGCGATGATGAGCGCCTCGTCGAGCAGCTTCTCGATCTTCACGGGCGTGTAGCCAGCAGACAGGTCGGCGATCAGCGCGGCCGTGACTGCCTCGTCGTGGTTCTTCTTCGCCAGGTAGTACTCGGCGATCGCCAGGCGGTCGGCCCGCGGCGGCAGGTTGAAGCCGATCACCCGATCGAATCGGCCGGGACGCAGCAGCGCCGGATCGAGGTCGGCGGCGCGGTTGGTCGACGCCACGATGAGGATGTTCGCCTCGGTGCGCTTCGGGCGCGGGCGACGCCGGTCGGCGGGCAGGAAGCCGTTGAACCAGTCGATGCAGCTCGCCTTGAACTTCTGGCGGCCGGTCGGGAGGTCGAAGCTCTGCATCTGCACGAGCAGCTCGTTGACCACGCCCACGATGCCTTCGCGCATCGAGCCAGAGTTCATGCCACTGCGGGCGCCGCCGATCGCGTCGAACTCCTCGATGTAGCCGATGGCGCCGCCCTCGTCGCGTGCGGCCTTGCGCAGCGCCTTGAAGAACGACCGGATCTTCTTGTTCGTCTGGCCGTAGTACATCGACTGGAACTCGCTGGCCGACACGAACAGGAAGGGCACGCCGGCCTCGGCGGCCATCGCCTTCGCGAGGTAGGTCTTGCCGGTGCCCGGAGGGCCCTCGAACAGCACACCCTTGCGAGCGTTGCCGCCCATCTCGCGTTGGAAGGTCTCCGACGCGAGGAACAGGTTCATCGAGTCGATCGCTTCACGCTTCGTCTGGTCGGCGCCCACGACGTCGTCGAGCCGGATGTTCGAGTCGGAAGCACGCAGCAACGTGTGCGGCGAGCGCCCCGCGGTCAGGAAGGGAATGAAGATGACGGTGCCGAGGATCAGGATCAACCCGAGGGCGATGATGATCTCGGGATTGCCCATCAGCCAGCCGGGGATGCCGGGGCGGATCGGGTTGTCCTCGACGAGACGCCACAGGAGGTAGGCGAACACGACACCGAGGATCACGAGCCACTTCCTCAGTCGCTTCTGGCGCGTGCGCTCGCGGTTCGCGTTGGCGTCGATGTCGTTGCCCGACAACATTTCGCCGGTGCTCAGTCGTGCCATTTCCATGGTGATCCCCTGTCGTCGCCGTGAGTCGGAGCGTTACGCCGGGGGTCTGACCCCTGGTGTAACGACTGGTCACCGAACGTAGCCCGGTGACACCGAGGGTGGTCAACGTTCGCAGGTCAAGCTTGAGTCAAGCTTCGGTCAAGAGTGCACCGGCCGTCGGATGTCTCGGCGTGTTCTAGGATCCCGCGCATGATCGCTGCCTACCGTGACACCGGCTACGACGTCGTGCTTTTCCTGCACATCGTCACGGCATTCGTGGCGTTCGCCCCGGCGTTCGTGCACCCGCTCCTCGCCAACCAGACCAAGGCGCTCGATGGGACGAGTCGGGGCAAGGTGCTCGGGATGATCGCCGGCAACGGTCGTCGGATCTACGCCCCGGCACTGATCCTCACCGGCCTGTTCGGCTTCGCGATGCAGGGTATGTCCGACGGGGTGATCGAGTTCGGCCAGACATGGTTCTGGCTGGCGATCGTCGTGTGGATCGCGATGAACGGGATCCTGCACGCGGTCCTGCTTCCCGGCGAGCGCGCGCTCGCCGGCGGCGACGAGTCGGCCGAGGGCAAGGTGGCCACGACGGGCATGGTGCTGACCGTCCTCCTCCTTGTGATGCTCTACCTGATGGTGTTCCAGCCCGGCGTGTGACCCGTTGCCGGCGCCGGCCGGTCTCGGGCCGCGCACGACCGGTACCATGGCGCCCGTGGCAGCACCAGATGGTCAGAGCACGGGGTTCGGGGCGAACTCGTGGCTCGTCGAGGAGATGTACGAGCAGTTCGTCGCCGACCCCGCGTCGGTGAGCCAGGCGTGGCAGGAGTTCTTCGCGGACTACCACTCGCAGGCGCCGAGCGTAGCGGCAGCGGCCGCAACGTCACCCGCCGTCCAGGCGGTCGCCCAGGCACATCGCGC
>JBGTIA010000316.1:0-10471 GCA_041745835.1 Ilumatobacteraceae bacterium
CCGCTCAGCCCGAGCACCACACCAGCACCGTTCTCGTGCGGGCTCGAACGATCGCGCGAGCACGATCACTCAGCGCCCTCTACACCGAGGGCGGGCTGCCTACGGAGCTCCTTCACAGCCGGCTATCTCCTGCCACCCAGCAGGGAACGATCGGACGGCTCGCCACTGGTGAAACCAAGGCCGTCGCGGTAGTCGACATGTTGGGCGAGGGATACGACTTACCGAGCCTCCGCTTGGCCGCGTATCACGACAAGCACAAGTCGATTCCCGCAACGGTGCAGTTGATCGGCCGGCTCGCCCGAGTCTCGGCCTCATTCCCTCAGGAATCCGTCATGGTCACAGCTCTGGATGCGGACATCTTTCCCGAGCTCCGTGGTGTTCTACGTACGTTGTACGAAGAGGATGCTGACTGGCTGGACGTGTTGCCAGGCATCCTTGATGACGAGATTCAGACCGAGATTGTCGATCGTCAGTTCGTCGAAGCATTCGTCGGTGGCGCGCCTGGCGACTCGGCCCTGTCCGCAGTGGAGCCCCTCCGAAGGGCGGTCGTCTACGAAATTGCAGATCAGACTTGGGACCCATCATTTGCCGGAGGCATGATTCCGCCCACCCTCGCCGAGGGCAGCAAATTTCGTGGCGCTTCTGTCCTGTCGTCGCGCGCTAGCCAGAGCGGGCGGCTATGGGTCATCCTTCTTGAAAGCGTGAGACGACCGAAGTGGGCAGTTGACGCCACGTTCGACGCGGCGAGCTACGAACTAGCTCTGGTGGGTTTCGCGAAGTCGAACAACCTGGCGCAGCCGAGCTTGCTGTTCATCAGCGCAGACTCGATGCACCTCGCATCGCACATTCGTCGAAGTCTGGGACTGAGCGACGACCTGCCGTTGGCTGCACCCGAGCGGGTTTCCAGACTGCTGGAGTCGTGGCCAAGGGTTTCCGTGTCCTCGCTAGGAGTGAGAGCAACACATGCCAACCGTCGCGGAACAGCAACGTATCGAAACTATCTAGGCAGTGGCGTCGACAGAGGTCTCCGCGATGCGGATACCTCCCAATCCGCTCTCGGGCACGCGATGGTGCAAGTGGCCGGAATTGGCGGCGCCTTCACCGCCGGTGTGGCGACCGGCAAAGCAAAGGTCTGGGAGACGAGATACACCTCACTTCGCGCATTCGAGGATTGGATCGATCAGATCGCGCAAGGATTGTGGTTTCCAGCAAATCCGCCAGTTGGTCAACTGGTACCGCAACTCGCTCGAGGTTCGCGCCTCACGGCTTGGTCTACGTCCCTTCCGATTGCCGCGGAGCTTCATCCCGCGTTGTTTGGCCGGCACCAGTATCAAGTCGCAACTTTGTTTGGTGACTTCCCAATCGAGGACCTGGAGCTGCATGTCGGTCTCGATCCGACCGGTTCAATCTCCGGCGAAATGAGGGCGTCCGGAAACTACCTACCGGCCGTGGCCGCCGTGGTAGATCGAGTCAACGGCGCAACCATCCCGGTTTGGGCGGGCGCATTCGGTACGGCCGGGACGTGCCGGTCGCTGTTCGGAGACGTAACGATCAAGCGTGGTCTGGGGACCGCAACAACGCTGACCGAACTTCTGTGTGCCTATCCTCCAACCGTCTATTTTCTCGACGGCACGACCACCCAAGGCGCAACGTGTTATCAGAGCAATAGGGATCCGGCAGCTGCGAGCATTCTCCGTTTAGTCACGAGTCACAACTTCGTTAACGCTGGTGTGGATCTGACGGCAGAGACGGTCGCCAAGGCTCTTGAGCATGGTCTCGGGCATTCGATCCACGAGGAGCTTGAACGGCTTCTGGTTTCGGTGCCAAAACGCGGACGGTACCGGTGGGTGATCTGCAACGATGGCTCGGGGGAGATCGCTGACTACATGGTCGTTGAACAACTCGACACGGGCGAGGTTGAGCTGCAGATGTGGCACGCGAAGTACTCCGGACACGCAAACCCAGGCCTCCGGATCGATGACGTCCAGGAGGTCGTCGCACAAGCGATCCGAAGCCGCCGACATTTGACGGACACGCGGCTTTGGACAAGTCTCAGGAAGCGACTTGTTGGCGAGGAGAGCCCGCCCGCACGCGTAGTCGCCGGAAGTGACAGCTATCGCAAGCTACTGGTGGCGTGCGGATATCGGACCGACGGAACCAACCGCCCAAGGAGCTGGGCCCAGCGGCTGCCGTCCGTTCGTGGTGTGATTGGGATCGTTCAACCGGGAGTGTCCTCGGCGAGCCTGCATACGCAGTTGAACAGCGACGATCCGAACGTCACGTCGCGAAATATTTCGGAGCTTCTAACATTGCTTGACGCCGCCGGATCCCCCACGAACTGTCGTATCGAGGCTGTGTTCTCGACCTAGAGAGCGCGCCACGCGGAAGTGCGGCTCACCAGCCGGGTAGCCGACACCCCCAGTTTCAGCTGCAAACGCCGCCACCGTTCGAGGGGGACCGGCACCACTCCCTTGACGGCGATCACACGTACAACGCCGGTGAGGCGCGACACTTCGTCCGTTCTTGGCTTGGCGGACTGGCGCTGGAGAACCGGCGAAGTCGGTCGGCTAAGTGCGCCTTCGAACCGCCACACAAAGCGACGTCGGAGCGGGAGATGGCGTCACCGAAGTGCCGGTGCGTGTCAGTTCTAGCCGAGGGGACGCGCGTTAGGCCGCTGTGCGTGGGGACGCGGCGGGGAGTTGGTATTCGTGCGGGCCACCATCGAACAGGTCCCGGTCACAGCGCCGATGGCCCGCAGCAGTTACTCCACGAACGATTGCCGCTCGACGAACTGGCGCAGATCGAGGAGCGAAATCCGGCGGCTACGTCCGATTCGCACTGATCGAAGTTCGCCGGCCCTCAGCAGGTTGTACACCGCAGCGCGGCTGATCGCGAGGTACTCGGCCGCGCCGGTCACCGTGAGCAGACGATGCGAATCGCCGTCGGGGCCAGCGATCTGGTCGATCAACTCTGACACGATGACTCCTCGATCGTTGGATGTGTGCGTGAGTACATCCCACCCCTGTGCACGTACTGCAGCACCGCAGCTGGATCGACTCTCCCGCGTTCGCAAAGGTCCCCGATAAGGTCCCCATAGCCTCGACCGGTTCGAGAAACGAAGAACCCCCAGGCCGTTGACCTGGGGGTTTCCTGTGGAGCTAAGGAGAATCGAACTCCTGACCTCTTCCATGCCATGGAAGCGCTCTACCAACTGAGCTATAGCCCCATACGTGTCCGTAAGGGACGGCGTACGTTATCAACGCCCGCTCCCCCATCACAACGGAGCGCCGTCCACCGTTCTCGTGATCAAGGTGCGGTTCTGGTCCGCATCTTGTTCACGAGTTGGGGTTGCGTGCGACCGTTGGGACGTCAGTCGAGTTCAGCGGCGCGCGGTTCCCACTCGATGCGAGGAGCCTCCATGTAGAGGCGTTCGATTTCGTAGAACTCGCGCACCGAATGGAGGAACACGTGAACCACGACGTCGCCGTAATCGATGAGCGTCCACTGTTGCTCGCGCACACCCTCGGTCCGAACCGGCACCCGGCCCAGTTCGGCCTTGACCTTCGCTTCGACGTCCTCGACGACGGCACGCACCTGGCGCGGGTTGGAGGCGCTGGCGATCACGAAGTAGCCCGTGATCGTGATCAACGATCCGACATCGAGCACGATCACGTCCGTCGCCTTCAGGTCCGACGCGGCGCGTGCCGCGCACGTCGCCAGCACCTCGCTCGAATCGACGTCGGTCGCGGCGTCTGCGTCAGACATGTCGGTCATCCATCCCCTGCGACCGTATCGGGCACAGCGCTCGACGAGGTCACCTCCGGAGGACTCGACGACCCCGCCGACGTTTCGGGCACCGTCTCGTCCGGTGCGGACGGTATGACCGAGGTGGCGCGCCCGAGTTCGTGCTCGAGGTACGACATACCCAGCGTGATCTCGGCGTCGACGCCCTCCAGCACGGTGTCGGCCACTCGTGCGTCCACTTCGCCCAACAGCGCCTCGACGGCATCGACGGTCGCTTGGAGTTGACGCTCGTCCGCGACCTCGATGACGGTGACCGGCGGAATCCCCGAGGGCGTCGTGTCGACCGAGACGATGTTGGCCGACAGGAACAACAGCCGTCCGATCAACTCGAAGACCACATCGGAGGTGGAGCTGTAGAGCCCCTCGCCGACGTCGAGTTCCTCGTCGGTGAAGTTCGCAACGATCCTCACCTTCAGCCCGAGGTTGGGCGTCGAGACGAGTCCGGGTGACACCTGGGCGAACACGAGCGCCGTATCCCGTCGATCGATCAGCACCACGTCGACCTGCGTCGGGTTCTCGGCATCGGCGACAGGCAGCACCAGCAGGTCACGCACCGTCACCTCGCCCTGCCACAGCCGGGTGACGAGCTCTGCCAGGTCGATGGGTGCGAGCGGACGACCGAAATCGTCGACCGGCACGGCCTCGGGCGGCACAGTGACCGGTGCCGTCTGCGCCAGCGATTTCCAGACGGCGACATCGTTCGGGTGTGATGCGTCGACCTCGGCGTCATCGTCGATCGCCGTCAGGATGGCCGTCATATCGCGGAGTGTGAACGTCTGCGGGCCAGACGTGGCGATCACGCCACCGCCGCCTCGGGTGTCGACCACGTCGGTCGGCAACTCCAGTTGCGATGCGCTGACATCGGGGAGCAGCCCCTGGAGTTCAGCAGCGTCGACCGCCTCGGCGTGTTGCACGGTGATGGACAGCATCTCCTCCACCAAGGGCACGAAGCCGGCGAGGTCGACGGTGCCGAAGGCCGAGGCGACCGACCTCCGTTCCGCTCCGAAGCCCGCAGTGACATCGGCGTTCACCGGAACAGTGACGATGCTTCCACCTTGACCCTCGGGCAGCAGCGTCATCACCACGAGCGAGGCCAGCGTCCCCGACTCGTCCGTGACGGCGAGCATCGCGTTCGGGGTGGCGGGCAACTCAACTCGGGCCCTCGTGTCGACACCGACGGCTTCGCCCTCCTGCGAGTTGGAGAGTGTCACGACTCCGACGCCGAACATCACCGACGCTGCGACGAAGAAGAGCACCGCCATCATGGCGCCGACGACCGTGCGACGGGTTCGACGGGCAGCGATCGCCGTCACGACGATGCCCCGTAGAGCCCATGCGTGCGGATCACGTCGAGCACCGGTTGCGTGACGAGATAGTCGAGCGGTCGACCGTCGGTGAAGCGAGCCCGCAGATCGGTGCTCGACACCTCGAGGCGTGGCACCTCGACGCGAATCCAGTCGATGCCGCCGTCGAGTTCGACCGGTTCGCCAGGGCGATCAACGACCACGAGCTGCGATCGGTCCACGACCTCCTCCCAGCGGGTCCACGTTCGTAATCCTGCGGCGGCATCGTCGCCGATGATCGTGAACAGTTCTGCGTTGGGATACTCGCCGGACAACACCGCAAGCGTGTCGGAGGTGTAGCTGGGTCCACCGAGATCGATCTCGTGACGTCCCGGTACGAGACCCGGGACGTCGCGGACTGCGGCTTCGACCATGGCGAAGCGATCGGACGCCGGCGTGATCGCACGGCTGCCTTCCTTCTGCCAGGGCACATTGGCCACCATCATGACCACCAGATCGAGCTCGATCGCATGACGGACGTTGACCGCCGTGACGAGATGCCCCACGTGGGGGGGGTCGAACGTGCCTCCGAACAGCCCGACACGACGCAACGAGGAATCGGTTTGGGGCACGATTCTCCGATTTTACGTGATCATGACGAAAAACCGACGGAACCGACCCGACACGCGGTTGACACGTCTGTTACTGTGAATTGCTCCCCATATACCCCCGAGACCACGGTTTACGACGGCTTCTTCTGGGAAGTCCCTCGTAGTTGGCATCTGCCGCTCTTCGATCGCCTCGCCGGAACGCACGATCCTGTGCCATTTCCGGCGTCGTTTCGATCCGCACGGCTGTCGCACTGTGTCCGATGACACAACTTGGCCCCGGAATCACCACGCACACGAACGGTTATAGGAAACATCATGAACGATTCGATTGGTCTCTACCTGAACGATATCGGCAAGGTCCCACTGCTGACCGCCGAAGACGAGCGCGAGTTGTCGCGCATCATCGAAGCCGGGCGCGAAGCCCAGGAGCAGCTCGACAGCGGCAAGCGCGGCGTTGCGCTCAAGCGCCAGGTCCGCGAAGCGGCGAAGGCAAAGGATCGGTTCATCCGGTCCAACCTGCGTCTCGTGGTCTCCATCGCCCGCCGCTACCCCCTCCCCCAGGGCATGGATCTGCTCGACCTCATCCAGGAGGGCAACCTCGGCCTCGAGCACGCCGTCGACAAGTTCGACTGGCGCCGTGGCTTCAAGTTCTCCACCTATGCCACCTTCTGGATCCGTCAGGCCATCGGCCGTGCGCTCGACCAGAAGGCCAGCCTCATCCGCATCCCCGGCGACCGTTCCGCCAGCCTCCGCGCTGCGCTGCGTCAGGCGTCCGGCGACGGCGAGACCCTCGACCAGACCAACGCCGAGCTGCACCGACTCACCACGCCGGTCAGCCTCGACAAGACGGTCGGCGACGACGGTGACGCCACGCTCGGTGACCTGATGGCAAACGGCGACGGCACCCCCGAAGACCACGTGAGGACCATGGTCGACAGCGAGCTGCTCGACGAGCTGCTCGGCACGCTGGATTCTCGGGCCCGTTTCGCAGTCGAGTCCCGCTTCGGCCTCGTCGACGGCGAGCGCAAGAGCTTTCGCGAAGTCGGCGAGCAGCTCGGCGTCACCGCAGAAGCCGCCCGCCGACTCGTCAGCCGGGCCGTCGCCGGCCTCCGCGACGACGCCGAACGCATTCTGGCGGTCTGAACTTCCGAAGGCTGCGTTGCCGGGTCTCCTCGCTGACGGGAGTCAGCGGCGTCGCCGGGCGCCTGGCCAGCGAACGAATCAGATCGCCGAGGTGCAAGAGAAGACAAGAACGATGGGAGCGGCCTGTGCAAACGGGTCGCTCTTGTCGTTTTCCGTGCCGGTAACCTGATCCGATGCCTGACAGTCTCGGACCTTGGTCGCCATCGTCGTGGCACGACCATCCGGTCGGTCAACAACCCGACTGGCCCGACACCGGCGCCCTCGAGCTGGCGCTCAAGCAGATCTCGTCGATGCCGCCACTGGTGTTCGCCGGCGAGGCACGTTCACTCCAAGCAGAGCTGGCACGGGTCGCAGCGGGACGAGCGTTCCTGCTGCAGGCCGGCGATTGCGCCGAGAGCTTCGAGGAGTTCTCCGCCGACAACATCCGGGAGAAGCTCCGGGTCATCCTGCAGATGGCCGTCGTGCTCACCTACTCCGTCGGTGTGCCGATCGTGAAGGTCGGCCGCATTGCCGGACAGTTCGCCAAGCCGCGTTCGTCTGCCACCGAGATCGTCGGCGGCCTCGAGCTGCCGTCGTTCCGCGGGCACATCGTCAACGACGTCAACCCGTCCGAAGCGGCACGCGTGCCGAACCCGGAACGCCTCGTTCAGGCCTACCACCAGTCGGCGTCCACCCTGAACCTGCTGCGAGCGTTCACCAAGGGCGGCTTCGCCGACCTGTCTCGAGTGCACGCCTGGACGCAGGAGTTCGTGGCGTCGAGTCCCGAGGGGCAGCGTTACGAGAACGTGGCAGCCGAGATCGAACGAGCACTCTCGTTCATGCGAGCCTGCGGCATCGACACCGAGTCGAACCCCAACCTCGCCCAGGTCGACGTGTACACCTCGCACGAGGCGCTCATCCTCGGCTACGAAGAAGCCCTCACCCGCCAGGACTCGATGACCGGTGGCTGGTTCGACTGCTCGGCGCACATGTTGTGGATCGGCGAGCGCACGCGCGAACTGGACGGTGCGCACGTCGAGTTCCTGCGAGGCGTCGGCAACCCGATCGGGTGCAAGGTGGGTCCCACCACCACCGCCGAGTACGTGCTCGAGCTGTGCGAGGTGCTCAACCCGTCGCGCCTACCCGGACGACTCACACTGATCACCCGCATGGGAGCCGACAAGGTCGAATCGGCACTCCGACCGCTCTTGCGAGCCGTCACCGACGCCGGGCATCCCGTGGTGTGGGCCTGCGACCCGATGCACGCCAACACCTACACCGCTGCCAACGGACTGAAGACCCGGCACTTCGACGACGTCGTCGCCGAGATCGGCGGATTCGTCCGGGCGCATCGAGCCGAAGGCACGTGGCCGGGCGGCATCCACATCGAGCTCACCGGCGAGAACGTCACCGAGTGTCTCGGCGGCGGCGACGCGCTGTCGGACACCGACCTCGACCACCGCTACGAGACGATGTGCGATCCGAGGCTGAACGCCCGCCAGAGCGTCGACCTGTCCTTCCGGGTCGCCGAGCTGCTCCGACAGTTCACCTGATCGAGGCGTGGGTCGCCACCGTGACAGCCCTCGACCTCACCTCGGGCTGGCCCGTCCCTCACGTGTCCGCGGCCGTCTTGTGCGGAGGCGAGCTGGTGGCGACGGTCGGCGACACCGACCGGGTGCAGCGGCTGGCATCGATTTCCAAACCGATGGCGACGTGGGCGACGCTCGTGGCCGTCGAAGAAGGCATCGTCGGACTCGACCAAGCCGTCGGTCAGCCCGGCTGCACGTTGCGCCACCTCCTTGCGCACGCCGGTGGCTACCCGTTCGAGGGTCACGATCCGATCGCTCGTCCCGGGACGACACGCATGTACTCGAACACCGGCTTCGATCTGATCGCGCAGACGGTCGAGACAGCGGCCGGCATGGCGTTCGCCGACTACCTCCGCGAGGCGGTGTTCGTGCCACTCGGTATGCCGTCGAGCGTGCTGCGGGGGTCGGCGGCGCACGGCGTGCACGCACACCTGGCCGACACGTGTCGGTTCGTCGCCGAGGTGATGCGACCCACCCTCATCCACGCCAACACCGCAGCCGACGCCGAACGCATCCACTACCCCGAGCTCGCAGGTATCGTTCCGGGCGTGGGACGCTACGAGCTGTGCCCGTGGGGACTGGGCTTCGAAGTGCGAGGGACGAAGGAACCGCACTGGACAGGGACGACCAATTCGCCGCGGACGTTCGGGCACTTCGGCGGGTCCGGCACGATGTTCTGGATCGACCCCGATCGAGACCTCGCTCTCGTCGCACTCGCCGACCGCAGCTTCGACGAATGGGCGAGCGCAGCGCTCGCAGCATGGCCGGAGTTGTCCGACGTCGTGATCGCCGAATACGCCACCGACGCCGAGGTGCAGTCATGAGCAGGTTCCACCACGGCGACCGGATCCGCTACGCCACCACCGGCGAGGACGGCCTGCCACTGGTTCGCTACGGATTCGTCGGCGGGGTCGGCTCCAACGGCGGCCCGATCGTGGTGATGCTCGACGGCGAACTCGGCGGCGACGTCGTCGACCCCGAGCACGTCGAGCCGGTCCACATCTGCAACGTCACCCTCACCCTCGGCGGGTCCGACCTGCTCGACGACCCGTCGCTCCGCCAAGGCCTGGTCAATTTGTGGGCCGCCGAAGCCGAGAGCGCCGGGTTGCAGCTCGCCTCGCTGCACTGCATCGGCACCGGTGTCCGCGATTCGAGCGAGGGCTACGCGCTGGCCGAGCTGTCCAGCGGCGGCGAGCAGTACATGCTGCGGGCAACCCGCTGCATCAAGCAGTACGACGCCATCGTCGTCCACGCCGATCGCCCCAACCGCTGGGAAGTCCTCTGACCTGAGCGCGCCGATCTCGCTGATGGTGCCGAGCGATGAGCGAAACGCCGGGATTCGGGCCGTTCGCTCACCACTACCGATGAGCGATGAGCCAAACGCCGGGATCCGGGCGTTTCGCTCATCGCCCGCCGGGCAGCGGTAGGTTCGAGCAGGGATGGGACAGGTGATCGCGGTCATGGACGTCGGCGGGACGTCGATCAAGACCGGCGCCGTGCACTTCTCCGACGGTGATCGCGACCCGCGGATCGAGGTGGGAAGCGTGCTGCCCACCAACTCGAACGAGGTGGCCGACGTGGTCCTCGACTCGCTCGCTGCGGGAGCTGATGCTGCGCTCGACTTGGCGGGGCGGGAGGTGTCCGGGCTGGCGGTCGCCATGTGTGGACCCTTCGACATCGACGCAGGGATCTCGCGAATGCAGGGCGTGCACAAGTTCGAGGACATCTACGGAGTCGACCTCGGTGCGGCCCTACGGGAGCGATCGACTGCCTCGGGCATCCCGATCCGCTTCGCCCGCGACGCGGAGTCGGCCGGCACCGGCGAATCGCTGGAAGGCGCGGGAGCAGACGTCGATCGAGTGCTGACGATCACCGTCGGCACAGGACTCGGCGCGTGCCTCACCGATCACGCACGGCCGGTCGAGTTCGTCGACGGGTTCGGCGTCGAGCATCTCGCAATGCGCGAGACGCCGTGGGACGGCCGAGCCGACGACGTGCTCTCGGCGCACGGCCTTGCGGAGCGGCTGCGCGTCGACATGGTCGACCTGCGCGCTGCGGTCGA
>JBGTIA010000317.1:0-2302 GCA_041745835.1 Ilumatobacteraceae bacterium
GCCCGCCGGCGTGGCAGCACGAGTGCGTCAGGCCGCCGGGTCGACGCCGCCGAGAACCAGGCGGCCCGCCTCACCGATCAGCTCGCCGAACTCGAATCCGATGTCGCCGCCGACATCTCCGAGATCGCCGAGAAATGGGACACCCTCGCCGCCAATGTCACCACCCTCGAGATCGGCCTCGAGCGCACCGACGTGAAGGTCACCCACCTCGCCCTCGCCTGGATCCCCGTCGCCTGAACCCGACGGGCCCGCCACGCCACCCCGTCAGATCCCGAACGCGTGAACAAATGGGCCAGTCACGGAACCATTTGTTCACGAGAACGCCAAGCCGTCACCGCTCGGCGATCCTCGCCCGACATTCGGCGCCATAGTTCAGGTTTAGTTGCTACAATGAACTATGGGAAGGGCTGGACCCGCCATGGTTCAGGCCGTTGAACCACAGCCGTGCAGTAGGCACCCATAGTTCAGGACCCGTCAGAAACGTGAACCATACCGAAGGAACAGACCCGTGAAGTCGGATCCGAGGGCGGGACATCTCGTCACCCAGCCTGAAGGCTACAAGGCGTTCCACCCGTCATCTCTGCCACCGGCACCGCCGATCGCGTACGACGATGCGCTGATCAGTCTCCTTTCTGCGGCCGACCAGCGCATCGGGCGACTGGACGCCATGGCCGATGTACTGCCGGACGCCGACTTGTTCCTCGCGATGTACGTCCGCCAGGAGGCGCTCCTCAGTTCGCGAATCGAGGGAACTGAGTGCACGCTCGACGACATCATCGTCTCCGAGCTCTCACCCACTGCTCCGACCAACCTCGATGTGGGTGAGGTCGTCAACTACGTCGCGGCGCTCGACCACGGGATCGCCCGGCTCTCAGCGCTTCCTCTGTCGAACCGGCTGATGCGTGAGGTTCACGAAGTCCTGCTGCGAACCGGTCGAGGTTCGGACAAGACGCCGGGCGAGTTCCGGCGCACCCAGAACTGGATCGGGCCGCAGGGGTGCACGCTTGTGGAGGCCAGCTTCGTGCCACCACCGGTACAGATCATGCAGGACTCCTTGAGTGACCTGGAGAAGTTCCTCCACGCGACTGACCTACCGGTACTGGTCGTTGCCGGCCTCGCTCACGCTCAGTTCGAGACGATCCACCCGTTTCTCGACGGCAACGGCCGAACCGGCCGACTCCTCGTCTCGCTGCTGCTCCACGAACGCAAGACCCTGACGAAGCCGGTGCTCTACCTGAGCACGTATCTCAAGCAACATCAACGGGACTACTACCGTTGCCTCACCGCCGTTCGCGAGGACGGCGACTGGGAGGGCTGGCTCACGTACTTCCTCACCGGAGTGTCCGACACTGCCGCCAACGCAGCTGGTACGGCGGCTCGTATTCACCGCATCCGTGAACGGGACAGGGAACGATTGCTCGATGCGGACGGGCAGAAGCACGATCTTGTCCTGCTCGACCGCCTCTACCGGCAGCCGATCGTCAACAGCGCTTGGGTTGCGCGCGAGCTGGATGTCGCCAAGGCGACTGCCAACAAGCTGCTCACTCGCATGGAGAACGCAGGCATCTTGCGGGAGACGACGGGCTTCCAGCGCAACCGGTTGTTCCGCTACGACGAGTACGTCGACGTGTTCGACGTGTCGGCAACGTGGTGACAGCCCAACGGTGTGGCCGTGAACCGCGGAACCCGGGCTCCTCTGCGAGCACCAAACCGACGGTCGAGCCGTTGGCCGCATCTGTGCCCACGGCAGAACCGCAACGATCAACGGACGACTTCACGAGAACGCGAGGCCGGCGCCGAAGGCCCGAGTCGGTACGGCGGCTCCAAGGACTACGACTCGAGCCGATCGGTCCAGTAACCGGGCTGCTGTCGTTCATGGGCGAGCGCAACGACTCGAATCTCGTCCTCCGCGACGGCGTACACGACGAGATAGGGATAGCGCAGCAACCGAACCTGGCGGGCGAGAAGGACGCCGCTGACGCCCTGCACCGGCACACCAGCGTCCGGAAACCTGCTCAGCGCCTCGACTCTCGCGAACGCTGCGTTCGAGAACATTGCGCCACGCCCACGTTCCCGCTCTTCGTACCAACGCGCCGCTTCGACAAGCTCCTCGAGTGCCTCGTCGTCGATACGAATACGGCGCGTCACGTGTCAGCGAGCGCAGTGTCGACCCGCTGTCGCGCAGCGTCGAGATCGACTCCCTGCGACTCGCCGCGGGCGAACCGTTCGATTCGCTCCTCGACTGTTTGCGCCCAGGCCAACGACCGCTCGGCGGAATACTCGGGATCGCGACTTTCCAGAC
>JBGTIA010000318.1:0-2074 GCA_041745835.1 Ilumatobacteraceae bacterium
GCCGCGCGGTCTGGACGCCGTCGACGACGACAGCACGCACGAGATGAATCGCGAGGTGCTGCCGACGGGGGAGCTGCCCGCGCTGATCCGCAACGACAACGACCGGGTGCGCCGCATCCGTCCCGTCCGCCTCACGATCAAGGCCCTGCTGCTCGTCATCCTCGCCGTCTTCTTGATGCCGCCGGTCGCGAGTGGATTCCGTGATGCGTGGGACACGATCAGCGAGGTCAACCCGGCGCTGCTCGCTCTCGGTTTCGTACTCCAGCTGCTCTCGCTCTTCGCCTACTCACTGCTCACGAGAGCCACGCTGGGCAGTGCCGGACGTCGCCTCTCGATGGCTCGGATCTTCCGCATCCAACTGAGCACCAAGGCGCTGTCGAACGTCGTGCCCGGCGGCAACGCAGCGAGTTCTGCGCTCGGTTATCGGCTCCTGACGCTGTCGGGCATCAGCGGACCCGACGCCGGCTTCGCGCTGGCGACGGCAGGGATCGGCTCGGCCGTCGTGCTGAACATCATCTTCTGGACGGCGCTGATCGCATCGGTGCCGTTCCGGGGGGTCAACCCGCTCTACGGGACTGCCGCCGTGGCGGGGATCGTGATCATGGCGTTCGCGGCGTTGCTGGTGGTCGGCGTGATGGACGGTTCGGGCCGCGCCGAACGATTCGTCCGGTGGACGGGGCGCACGCTTCGGCTCGACGAGGACAAGTTCGCTGCCGTCCTTCACCAGGTTGCCGAACGACTCGAGGAGCTGTCGAAGGACCGTCAACTGCTGCGCCGGGTCGTGTTCT
This sequence comes from Ilumatobacteraceae bacterium, assembly GCA_041745835.1. Taxonomy (GTDB): domain Bacteria; phylum Actinomycetota; class Acidimicrobiia; order Acidimicrobiales; family Ilumatobacteraceae; genus Sva-07. Next base: position 789 of record JBGTIA010000318.1, read on the forward strand.
GGGCGATGGCCAACTGGCTGCTCGACGCGGCGTCGCTGTGGGTGTTCCTGCGCGCCTTCGGCGAGTCGCTCAGTCCCGACGCGCTCCTCGTAGCGTTCGGGCTCGCCAACGTCCTGGCAGCGGTCCCGATCCTGCCGGGTGGTCTCGGCGTCGTCGAGGGTGCCTACACCGCCGCGCTCACCGGATTCGGTGTGCCGGCCCGGGTGGCCGTTCCGGCGATTGCGACGTACCGATCCGCGCAATACCTCATGCCGATCGCCCTCGGTGGGCTGGCGTACGCATCGCTGCGCGTCGGGCCGTGGAAGATCGAGAAACGGGACCGCCTGGTGCGGCTCCGCGACCTGGCGCGCTCCGAGGCGGTGCGCGGTGAGACGAAGATGGACTTCGCCCTGCGCTTCGGGAGTCGACCTCCGATCGCCGAGACCGACGACGTCAACGAGGTCGGCGACAGTGGCGACAACCTCGAACGTGACGACTGACGCTTTCTCGCCACCCTGAACTCAGCGATACCGTCAGCATCATGACAGTGCACGAACGCCCCTTCGGTCGGTACCTCGAAGACTTCACCCCCGGCGACATCCTTCGTCACTGGCCGGGAAAGACGATCACCGAGTACGACGATCACCTGTTCTGCATGATCACGATGAACCATCATCCGCTGCACACCAACGACTGGTTCGCCGCCGAGTCCGTGCAGGGCCGCAACGTCGTGGTCGGCAATCTCGTCTACAGCCTCGTGCTGGGCATGAGCGTGCCGGACGTGAGTGGCGCCGCCATCGCCAACCTCGAAGTCGAGACTCTGCAACACAAGTTTCCGACCTTTCACGGCGACACGATCCACGCCGAGACGCGTGTGCTCGACGTCAAGGAGTCCTCGTCGAAGCCCGACCGCGGGGTGGTCACCGTCGAGACCAAGGGCTTCAACCAGGATGGCAAGGAGGTCTGCTACTTCATCCGCAAGGTGCTGATCTGGAAGCGCGACTTCGCTCCTGATCGCCGGCGCCCGTACGACGGCACCGACGTCTGGGTCGACTGAGCAACCGTTGATCGAACCGGGCGTCGTCCTTGCGTGGGGCGCGCCTCGGCTGCGGGACCTCCCATGGCGCAACGAGCGTGACCCGTGGTTGATACTCGTCGCCGAGGTCATGCTCCAGCAGACCCAGGCCGACCGGGTGATCCCGAAGTGGACGGCGTTTCTCGATGCCTATCCGGACCCGGCGGCGTGTGCGTCAGCGTCGCTGGCCGATGTGCTGCGATTGTGGCAGGGCCTCGGTTACCCCCGCCGG
>JBGTIA010000319.1:0-3007 GCA_041745835.1 Ilumatobacteraceae bacterium
CGCCGCAAGCTCGGCACCGCCGGCCTGCGACGCCGCCAACAACGCCGGTGGCCCGATCTCGGCTGACAGGCGCCCGCCAGGCGCGGCCCCCACGTTTGTGCGGGATTCTCGGTGGGCGGGTGCACCGAAATCCTCACGTAAACGGGTTGGAATAGTGTGAGGGGGTGCCTCATCCCACGCCGAACCGACCAAACGGAGGGGGCATGACCTTGGGCGGTGTGCCGCTGCGACGCCACGTTGTCGAGTTCGTCGTCACGGCGCTCAGCTTCTGGTTCATCGCCTGGATCCTTCCCGGCATCTCGATCGAGAACGTTCGCACGGCGCTGCTCGCGGCGCTGCTCGTCTCGGTACTCAACGCACTGCTCTGGCCGATCATCTCGCGCTACTTCGCTCGAATCATCCTGTGGACCGCTGGGCTCCTCGGGCTCGTGGCGAACGGTCTCATCCTCCTGCTCGCAGCCGAGATCCTCGACGGCCTGACGATCGACTCGGTGTGGCAAGCGGTCATCGCCTCGATCCTGATCACGGTCGTCGGGATCAACGTCAGCGGGTGGTTGTCGATCGACGACGACGCCGTGTGGCAACGCCAGACCGTGCGCCGAATGGTCGACCGACTCGAGCCAGCCACCCCGAGCGACGTGCCCGGGATCCTGTTCATCCAGATCGACGGTCTCGCCGAGCCGGTGCTCCGCCGAGCCCTGGCCGACGGTCACGCCCCCACGCTGGATCGATGGGTCCGAGACGGGACGCACCACATCACAGGGTGGGAGTGCGATCTGTCGTCGCAGACCGGGGCGAGCCAGGCAGGCATCCTGCACGGCAACAACCACAACATGCCGGCGTTCCGCTGGTACGACAAGGACCTCGGCAAGGTCCTCACGTCGAACCGACCACGCGACGCCGCCGAGATCGAGGCCCGCCAGTCCGACGGCCACGGCCTGCTGGCCGACGGCGGTGTGTCGAGGTCGAACGTGTTCTCGGGCGACAGTGTCGACTCGGCGATCACGTTCAGCACGCTGCTCGACAAGAGCCGACACAGCCACCACACGGCGAACTACTTCCTGTCGGACCCGTATGCCGTCAGCCGGCTCGTCGCGCTGACGGTCGCCGACTGCTGGCGCGAGGTCGTCGATCGACGTCGCACCCACCGTGGCAACGTGGAGCCTCGCTTGCAGCGCCGCGGCATCTACCCCCTCCTGCGGGCAGCCACGACGACGATCCTGCGCGACCTCACGATCTACACGTTGATGAGCGACGTCTACCGTGGCGTTCCGTCCGCCTACGCCGACTTCGTCGGCTACGACGAGGTCGCCCACCACTCCGGTCTGTTCGCACCGACAGCGCTCGACACGCTCCGACGACTCGATCGGCAGTTCGGCCGGCTCGAGTACGCTATCCACGACGCTCCCCGCCCGTACCACGTGGTCGTCCTCTCCGATCACGGCCAGACCCAGGGTGCAACCTTCCTCCAGCGTTACGAACGGTCCTTGAAGGGCCTGGTCGACTCGCTGATCGACGTCGACGTCGACATCGCTGTTCCCGAGATGGCGTCGGAGGGGTGGGGCAACCTCAACGGTGCGCTCACCGAGGCCGTTCGCGACAAGGACAGCCGGATCGGCAAGCTGCTGGCCGTCGCCACGCGCAACCGAGTAGTCGACGGTGACGTCGTCCTCGGCCCCGCCTATCACGACGAACTCGCACGTGCGACCGGCGACGACGAGGCAGCGAAGGCCGACGTCGTCGTGCTCGCCTCGGGAAACCTCGGCCTCGTGTCGTTCACCGACGTCGAGGGCCGCGCCACCATGGAGCAGGTCGCCGATCGGTTCCCCGGCCTGATCGCGGGCTTGGCGACGCATCCCGGAATCGGATTCGTCCTCGTGCGGTCCGAAACACTCGGCGGTGTGGTGATCGGCGGCAGCGGCATCCGGTACCTCTCCGACGATCGTGTCGAGGGCGAGGATCCACTCGCCGGGTTCGGCCCGAACGCCGCCGACCACCTCCGGCGCACCGATTCGTTCACGAATGCACCCGACATCCTGCTCAACAGCTTCTACGACCCCGACGCCGATGAAGGCGCAGCGTTCGAGGAGCTGATCGGATTCCACGGCGGCATGGGCGGCAACCAGACCCGGCCCTTCCTGCTCTTCCCGGCCGGATTCGAACTGCCGGACGAGCCGATCGTCGGCGCCGCGACCGTCCACCACCTTCTCAAGCGGTGGATGACGGCGATCAACGACGGCACCGCTCCGAGCCCATGGGCGGTTCCCCACAATTCGATCGCCGCACCAGCGCCGACACCCGGACGGACACCGGCGTCGATCGCCGACGTCGAGCACTGACCCGGGATGGAACTCACCTGGGTCGGTCATGCCACGGCGATGATGGACTTCGACGGGTACCGGGTCCTGACCGATCCGCTCCTGACCAGGCGCGTGGCCCATCTGCGCCGACGCCGCGAGGTCCCCGACACCGACCATCACGACATCGACCTGCTCCTGCTCTCCCACGTGCACCTCGACCACCTCCACCTGCCGTCGCTCAAACGTCTGCGACCGACGGCGACGGTGCTGACGCCGTTCGGTTCGGCCAACCTCGTCCGCAAGGCGGGGTTCGGTGACGTGACCGAGATCCGTGTCGGCGACCGGGTCGACGCCGGCCCGGTGACCGTCGAGGTGGTTCCCGCCGCCCACAAGCGGGGGCGAGGTCCACACTCGAGGGTCAGTGCCGACCCGGTCGGCTACGTGGTGAGTGGTGGCGGTCGCCGCGTGTACTTCCCGGGCGACACCGACCTGTTCGACGAGATGGCCATGCTCACCGAGATCGACGTCGCCCTGCTGCCGATCTGGGGCTGGGGATCCACGCTGGGCACCGGCCATCTCGACCCGACCCGAGCGGCGACCGCCACCGGGCTCATCCGCCCGGGCATCGTGGTGCCGATCCACTGGGGCACCTACGCTCCGGAGGATGGTCGCCGACACCTCCCCAGCTGGTTCGACTCGCCGCCCGA
>JBGTIA010000320.1:0-2836 GCA_041745835.1 Ilumatobacteraceae bacterium
TCGGGGCCCTGTTGCTGTTCGACATCGCTCATCTCGCCGGGCTCGTCGCCGGCGGTGCCCACCCCAACCCCGTTCCGTACGCCGACGTGGTCACATTCACCACGCACAAGACGCTGCGCGGGCCGCGCGGCGGTGCGATCCTCTGCAAGGCCGAGCACGCCAAGGCGATCGACAAGGCGGTGTTCCCCGGTTGGCAGGGTGGGCCGCTCGAACACGTCATCGCCGGCAAGGCCGTTGCATTCCGCGAGGCCGCCGATCCCTCGTTCCGCGACTACGCCCACCAGGTCGTCGCGAACGCCTCGGCCCTGGCCGACGCGCTCGTACAGCAAGGCTTCCGGCTCGTGTCCGGTGGCACCGACAACCACCTCATGGTCGTCGATCTCACGCCGTTCGACGCCGAACTGACCGGCAAGGACGCGCAGGCCAAGCTCGACGAGGCGGGCATCACGCTCAACAAGAACACGATCCCGGACGATCCGCGCAGCCCCTTCGTCACCAGTGGTGTTCGTATCGGCACGCCGTCGGTGACCACCCAGGGGATGACCGAGACCGATATGACCACGATCGCCGGCTTCATCGCCCGTGCGCTGCGCGGCCGCGACGACGCGGCGGAACTCGAACTCGTCCGCAAGGACGTCGCGGAGCTGTGCGCCCGGTTCCCTGCCTACCCGGCTTCCTGACGCCGTCGTAGGCTGATCGACCGTGCCCCAGTTCGGTTCCTTTCTCCTGATCGGAGCCGTCGCGGCAGTCGTCACGTTCGCAACCACCCCGCTGGTCGGGATGGTCGCCAGGCGTCGGGGCTGGGTGTACCTGCCCAACGATCGCACCGTCCATCAGAGCCCGTTGCCCGATGTCGGCGGTCTGGCGATGTATGTCGGGTTCCTCGCCGCGATGCTCATCGCCTGGCTGGTCGACGCCTTCGACGTGTTGTTCGCCAGCAACTCCGAACCGGTCGGCGTGCTGATCGCGGCGACGATCATCTACCTCGTGGGTTTCATCGACGACGTGCGGGGCCTGTCGCCGCCGGCGAAGGTGGCTGGCACGGTGCTGGCAGGTCTCGCGCTCGTGCAGTTCGGCGTGGTCATGTACGCCTTCCGCCTGCCGTTCTTCGAGGGACCGATCCTGCTCGCACAGGAGTGGCGCCCGCTCGTGACCGTGCTCTGGCTGCTCGGGATGACGCAGGCGATCAACCTCATCGACGGCCTCGACGGGTTGGCCGCAGGCATCGTGGCGATCGGCGCTGGCGCCTTCTTCCTGTACAGCCAGGAGCTCATCGACAGCGACGTGCTCGACGTGAGGAACATCGGACCGCTGCTCGCGATCATCGCCGTGGGCATGTGCGTGGGATTCCTGCCACACAACTTCAACCCGGCGCGCATCATGATGGGCGACGGTGGGGCGCTGCTGCTCGGCCTGCTGCTCGCTGTCGCCACCAGCGTGGTCGGCGGTCGCGCGGACTCGTTCAGCCAGGAGTTCATCGGGCAGACCTACTTCTTCCTCGCGCCGTTGGCGATCCCGTTGCTCATCCTCGGCGTTCCGATCTTCGACCTCGCGTTCGCGATCTTCCGTCGCGCCACGAGCCGGCGGTCGCTCTCGACGGCCGACAAGGGACACTTGCATCACCGGCTGATGGATCTCGGGCACGGCCACCGACGAAGCGTCGTGATCCTGTGGACCTGGACGTTGCTGCTGTCGGCGTTCGTGCTGTATCCGACGCTGACCGGTCGGAATCCGACCTATCTCCCGTTCGGTATCATCGCGCTCGGGATCGTGCTGTTCACCGTCCTGCATCCGAGCGTTCGGGCGCGGCGGCGCGAGAGTTTGACCGAAGGGTTGCCCCCGGCCGGGTCGGCCCACTAGGTTGTGCATGCGTTCACAAGCGCCGCCGCTCGATCGCAGCGCACGCCCTGACGCAACTTTGGATCAATGAAGCTCCTCCCCAAGCAGACACGCGTCGACACGCAGGACTCGCTCGGCCTCGGCATCGAGGCGGCGGTCATCACGGTGTTGTTCTTCGGCGTGGGCTACGGCCTCGACCGGCTGTTCGACACGACGCCGATCTTCATGATCGTGCTCACGGTCGTCGGCGCCGTCGGCTTGTTCGCCAAGTGGAAGTACCGCTATGACGATCGGATGAACGAACTCGAAGCAGAACGATCGGCGAACACCGCTGACCGGGGTCGGGCGGCATGAGCGATCGCAAGGCGTCGCCCGATCTGATCACGACTCGTTTCGAGGGTCCGGCCCCCGAAGTGGCCGTGTCGACCGACATGATCAAGCGCGGGCTGGTCGTCTCCCCGGTGCTGATTGCGATCTGCGGTGTCATCTGGGGCATGGACGGTGCCTGGTCCAGCGCCTACGGCATCGCCATCGTCCTCGCCAACTTCGCACTGGCCGCAGCGCTCATCGCCGGGGCCGCTCGAATCTCGCTCGGATTGATGATGGCGGCGACCCTGTTCGGCTATCTGATCCGGCTTGCGCTGATCTTCCTGGCCGTCTGGTTGGTGCAGGACGCCGGTTGGATTTCGTTTCCGGCACTCGGATCGACCATCATCATCACGCACCTCGGTCTTCTGTTCTGGGAGATGAAGTACGTCGCACTGTCGCTGGCGCATCCCGGACTCAAACCGACCAAGACGCAATCCGCCGCCTGACAACGCTCGCCAAACGTCCACCCCGACTCCCATCCACCCGCCACTCACGACTGAAACGGAAACCACGTGTTCGGACTCGAGTTCCCGCCGATCAACGAGATCCTGCGTTGGCAGGACATCTTCCCCTCGTTCAACAAGATCGCCCTGATCGCCGTCGCCGCGACGCTGATCAGCATCACCCT
>JBGTIA010000321.1:0-1753 GCA_041745835.1 Ilumatobacteraceae bacterium
CGAGCCAACCCACGGCTCATCAAACGCAAGATGCCCAAATGGCACGTCAAACGAAGACGCCACCACCACTGGCCCCAACCCGACAACCGCCCACCCACCATCCTGCTATCAGCAAGCTAACTGGACGGTATTGCGTTTAACCCGGCACGGTGTGACAGTTCACTCGACGGGGAGGCCGAGGTTGCGGGCGATCACCAGCCGTTGGATCTCGCTCGTGCCCTCACCGACCTCGAGAATCTTGGCGTCCCGGTAGAAGCGCACGATCGGCGTCTCCTCCATGAACCCCATGCCGCCGAACACCTGCGTCGCCAACCGCGCAGCATCCATCGCCGCTTCGGTCGAGTAGAGCTTGGCCATCGCCGCAGCCTGACCGATCGGACGGCCCTGATCCTTGAGCCACGCCGCTTTGTAGGTCAGATTGTGGGCGTTCTCCACCTGCACGGCCAGATCGGACAGCTGGAACGCCAACCCCTGGAATCTCCCGATCGGGCCGCCGAACGCGTGGCGCTGCTGTGCGTAGTCGACCGATGCGTCGAGACACGCTCGCGCCGAACCCAACGCCAGGGCGGAGATCGCGATGCGCCCATCATCGAGGATCGACAGGAAGTTGCGGAAGCCCTGTCCGGATGCGCCCAGGAGGTGCTCGGCAGGGATCCGGCAGTCGACGAACGTGATGCCGTGCGTGTCGCTGGCGTGCCAGCCGAGCTTGTCGTAGGCCGGTTCGATGATCATCCCGGGCGTCCCACCCGGCACCACGAACGCCGAGATGCCGTCGTCGGTGCGTGCCGTCACGGTCACGATCGAGGTGATCGCTGTCCCGCAGTTGGTGATGAATGCCTTCGAGCCGTTCAGGACCCACTCGTCGCCGTCGAGTACCGCTCGGGTACGCGTCGCGCCGGCATCGGAACCTCCATCGGGTTCGGTGAGGCCGAATGCTCCCAGCGTTCGGCCGGCGACGAGATCGGGGAGCCACCGATCGCGCTGTTCGTCCGTCCCGAACCGGAAGACGGGATTCGCTCCGAGCCCGACGCCGGCCGACAGCGTGATCCCCATCGACTGGTCGACCCGGCCGAGCTCTTCGATGGCGACACACAACGACGCGAAGTCACCGCCCCCACCACCCCACCGTTCGGGGAACACGATGCCGAACAGTCCGAGCTCGCCCATCGCCTGCACGACATCGACCGGGAAGTGGCAGGTGCGGTCCCAGTCCGCTGCGTGTGGGGCGATTCGGCTCTCGGCGAACTCGCGAACCGTCGTGCGCAGCAGTTCGTGGTCGTCGCTCAGTTCCCAACTCATCGGCTTGGACGCTAGTGGGCCTCCGACGTCGGCCGCACTGCCTAACGTGAACGGGTGACCCGGCACTCGATCGTCCTCGCGCTCGGCGCGCTGATGATCGCGAGCGCTTGCGCCGACCCCTTGGAGGCAGGCTCGGAGTCCACGCCGACGGAGGCGACGGGCACGACGGCCGCCACTTCCACAACGACCACCACATCGACCACCACATCGACCGTCACATCGACCACCGCACCGCCGACCACGACCACGACCACGACAACGACAACGCCCGCGATCAGCACGACGTCCACGACCTCGACGACCTCCAGCACGACGTCCACGACCTCGACGACCTCCACGACGGTCGAGCCACTGCCCGATCCGGCGTTCACGAGCGCACACCGAACGTTCGACGAGCTGGCGGCGGCGAACCCGGCAGCGACCATGACGGTGGTTCGCGACGGGCGCAGCGTGC
>JBGTIA010000322.1:0-2958 GCA_041745835.1 Ilumatobacteraceae bacterium
CGCCGAGCCATCCGAGCACGACCTCGCCGGCCAGCGAGGTCGACACCGTGAGCGCCAACCCGAGCAGCAGGACGCCACCGGTGTGGGTGACGGTCACCGTTGCGCCGACCATGACGGCGTCACCAATCGAGCCTTGGCGTCCTGCGATGTACGCCGCCATCACCGTCTTGCCGTGTCCGGGCAGCAGTGCGTGAGACGCCCCGAGCACGATCGCCAGACCGAGGGCGAGCATCCCGACTCCCACCGTCAGATCTCGCCGGGCCACGAGATCGTCGAACGTGCCGCTCAGAAGGTTCGGGGACCTGCCGACGCGATCGATCGCCTCTGCGTTCGCCGACGTCGTCTCGTCGACGGGCGCCGTGGCAGGAACTGCGTTCGCATCGGGGCGGACCTGGAACACTGCTGCTCGAATGTCCATCGGCGAAGACAGCAGGTCGACGGGATACACACGCAGGCCGTCGGTGACGCTCACCGTGGCCACCGGCGAACCGATGATCGCCACGCCGTTGCCGACTGCGGTGATCTCGCGCCAGCCCACACGATCGGTTTCGAACGAATCGACGAACTCGACCGTACGTTGCGTCTCGAGATCGGCTTCCGCCACGAGCGTGCACTCGAGGCGGCTCGTCGGAAGCGACTCTTGGCCCCGCGCGTATCGGAACGAGGACCGCTCGACGGAGAATGCAACGTTCACACCGTCGATGATCAGCGATTGCGCTGATGCGAGCGCATCGCACCGTTCGATTCCGAACCGCTCCAACTCGGCTGCGCTCGCCTCTCCATCGCCATCGGCGTCCACCCTCGGTGCGTTCTGAGCGGTGGGGATCTCGGCCGTGTCGACCACGGCGTCGTTGACGACACGTGTCGTCTCGAACGTGAGCGCGTCGAGATGGTTGACGCTGAAGTTGCCGAGCGGATGGGCCGAGGCGTTCTGACCACCGAGGAACGGTGCTACGACGACGACGAACGCCATCGTCGCGACGGCCGCCCGCCTCGCTTTCACAACGCGCCGCCGAGCAAGCGCAGTTGTTCGGCCGCCAGCGGCGCAGCGAGCGGGTCGAAGTAGGGATTGATCGACAACGCAGTGGTCAGTTCGGTGCGCGCTCCGTCTTCGTCCCCGAGCGCGAGGCGAATCATGCCCGCGTGGTACCGGTACAGGGCGTTGTCGGTACCGAGCGCAAGGGCGGCCTCGATCTGGATGAGTGCTTCGGCGTGACGACCCGCAGCGTGCAGTGCCCAGGCGTACGCGTCGTGCATGGCGAGGAAAGGCCGGGTCTCGAGTGCCGCTTCGGCGTCGGCCACTGCCTGGTCGATCTCGCCGATGTGGATCTGGAACAAGATGGCATCGGCGTCCGGCAATTGGCCATTGGCGGCGAACAGTGCCCGTGTGACTTCGACCACGTCGTACTGCGCCTGCGCCTCAGCGGTGCGCCCGACGGACTCGAGCAGCGATCCGTAGTAGACGAGATAGCCCGGCTCGGGCGTCGCGAGGACGAGTTCCGCCAGATGATCGAGTGCCGTTTCGGTTTGCCCGAGGGCCGCTTCGGCCATGGCTCGCCCGAAGCGTGCCGCTGGGTCATCGGGTGATCGTTCGAGCGCCTGCAGTTCGAGTTCGAGGGCACGGTTCGCGTCGCCGTTGTCGAACGCCAACATTGCGAGGTGGTGCAACGCGAAGGTCCGATCGGCGTCCGTTGGAGCGTTGTCGAGGGCACGCTGCATCATTTCGACAGCTCGTTCGGTTTCGCCGCGCAGTTCCGCTGTGTAGGACGCCCGGGCGAATGAGCCCGTGTCGGGCGACAGGTCGAGCATCCTTTGCACGGAGTCGAAGGCATCGTCGTACTCGCCGAGTTGGATCTGGGCGTCGCTCAACGCGCCGTAGAGCAAGGCGCTGGATTGGTTGATCGCCAGTCCGCTCGCGGCGAGCTCGCGAGCGGCCGGGAAGTCGTGCCGGGCCGAGGCGAGCGCTGAGCGCCCTGCGTAGCCCAAGAAATTGACGTCGGATTCGATTTCGAACGACCGATCGAGCGCACCCTCTGCTCGCGGGTAGAACTCGGGGTTCACTGTGATTCGCGCCTTTTGGACGTATGCGAGCCCGAGCGTTGCCCACGACACGTGGTCGCCGGGGACCGACTCCAGGCGTGCCTGCAGGCTTGCGATGGTGGCGTCGAGTGAGGAACCGTCAATACGTGTGACGGTATCCGACACGGCGGTTCGAGCCGGAGCGCCGGCGGGAATCGCGGCGACGGTGCTCTCGGGATCGGTCGCCGACCGTGTGACGCCGAAGGCGCCTGCGGTGACCAAGACGGCACACAATCCGAGCCCCGCGATGACGAGCGTCGAGCGTTTTCTCATGTCCAAGATGTCCAGTCCAAGAATGCCCGCCGTACGACAGGTGCCAGTAATCAGCGGTGACCACGATGTGGTGTGGCAGCCGTGCGGTGCACGGCTGCCACATCCACGTCATCGTGGAGATGACATTGCAATTACTTCAGTTGTTCAGCCCAACACGGTGTCCATGAAGTAGCCGCTGATGTCGGCCACCAGATGGGTCTCTGTGTCGGTCCAGATACACACCCGGCCACCCTCGCCAATCTTCGCCATGACCGCATTGGCCACATATGGCTTGGCGTAGTTCAGGTTCGAGGCATTCGGGCGGGGTGAGCCGCACGGATACACCGTTGCAAAACCTGGGGTGTTGTCGGTGGAGGTGAGGTTCAACGCCACCGTGCCCGCATCAGCCGGAATTTGCGTGTTGCCGAACCCGGTCACCTTCAACTCGATGGTCTGGCCGGCGATCGGCTTGAGACCCGAGTACTGGACCCGTGAGGTCGGCCGAGTGTCGAGCACTCGTTCCGGCGCTGACGGGACAAAGGCCGAGTCCGCAGGGAACCATCCAGCGAGGTCGACGATGACCTCGACGGATGATTCGGCGACGTTCATGCAGACCGAACCGCCCGC